>JAJFMS010000567.1 GCA_020696885.1 Armatimonadota bacterium
TTGCCGCCGCGGGGCGCAGCGGGCTATGGCGCTTTACCGGCTTACCGGGGGCGGCGGCCAACGCCACCGTGGCCAGCGCCGCTACACCTGCGGAAGCCCAGGACGCCAGCCGGATCCGGCTGGTGGGGGAGTGGGAACCTACCTGCATCTAGAAAGCCCTCAACCGACCCGCGGGCCGCTGCAAGAAATGACGAATGCCGGGGGTCAGAGTACTACTACGACGGAGTATGGATGGGGGGTGCCGGGCGAGTTGGGGCGCTCCACACTGAACGCCGGCCCGCGAGGCGAAAGCGAACCGGTACCAACCCAGGTGAGAGGCGACCGGACTTAGGAAGTTTCGATATGTGTGCCCTCGCACCCTTGCGCGCAAGGAGAATACAGCAATCATCGAGCACCGCAGCAAGCAGTCTCCGGCCTTATCGTTTGGAATCAGACGGCCGTTTCCTGTAGCAGGCGGTCGCGGACCGCTTGTGCTATCGGGCAGGTAGCGCGTTGTGCCAAGCCTTGCCACCCGGAGAGTTGTGCGACTTTGCGGTAGGGTCCACGGAGATCGAGGACACATGCGGTCCGGCGACACGCCTGCCACAGGGCACGGCAGCATTTACCATAGCCAGCGGTCACCGACCGATTGTGCTGGCGGGACCTCCGTTTCGCCTTGCCGGGAACCAGGCGGGGGCCTGAGTCCACTAACGACTATACCGCCACGAACCTGAGGGACCTGCCGATGTCACGCCGCCGTGCATTCACGCTGATCGAGCTCCTGGTGGTGGTGGGGATCATCGCGGTGATCTCCGGACTGCTGCTGCCGGTGATGATCCGTGCGCGCGACCAGGCCCGGAAGGTGGCCGCGGAGCAGCGCGCCGCGCCGCAGGGCGACCCTTCCGCCGCCGCGCCGGCCCGCCGGCGACCGGCCCAGACGCTGCCGACCGGGCCGGCCCCAATCGTGGATTCGCTGTCGTTGCAGATGGCGCTGGGGCCGAGCTACCACCGGATCGGCATGGACGTATTCACCCGCTATCGCCTGGACTGTACCGGCGAGGTGCAGTTTCAGCATCCGGGCGGGGTACCGGACCCCGCGGTCCTGTTGGCGATTCCGTTCCCAGCCAATACCGTGGAAGCACGGGACGTAGAGCTCAAGGTGTCGCCCATTCCTGGTGAGCAGGAGTCGCCGATATCGGAGGTCTTCTACGATCGTACCGGTATCTACGCGCGTTGTAACGCACCGATCGGCCGCCCCCTGTCCGCGACGGTGCGCTTCACCGCCTTCGGCCGCGACCGGCTCGATTACCCGCTGCCTCCGGCCCGGGAGCTGCGGGCGGTGGACATCTCCCTGGCGCTGCCCGGGGAGCTGCCGCGAACCGTGCCCGACGAGTCCCTGCAGCCGAGCTCGACGTCGCCGAGCCAGCTTCGCTGGGAGCTGAAGAACCTGGTGAGCGATCGGCACATCGAGGTGCTGATCCCCGCGGCGGAGGCGCCGCTGGCTCGCGCGCTGACGCTGACGCGCCTGGTGGCGATCGCGGTGCTGCTGTTCGGTGCCGGCTTCTGGTTCTTGAGTGAGCAGAGCCGCCCGGGCCAGCTCGACCGGTTCCGGTGGGGCCACTTCATGCTGCTGGCCCTTACCTATTCGCTCTTCTTCGTGATCTTCGCGGTGATGGAGCTGGATGGGAAGTTCGGCACCCCGGTCTCCCTGGCCGCGTCCGCGTTGTTCTCACTGCCCCTGCTGGTGCTGCACGTGTCCCGGGTGTTGGACCTGCGCTTCGCCGTCACCCGGGTCGTTCCGCTCGGGCTGTTCACGTTGGGGCTGGTACTGAACGGGGTCTACGGCGGCGCCTACCGGGACTACGGCTACGTGGGTGCGCTGGTCCTGCTGATCGCTTACGTCACCCTGGGCTATCAGTCGTGGTCTGCCGGCCGGGCGGCGCACCAACGGGTGAAAGAGGAAGAGTACGCGGCCCGCCGCGCCGCCCTGGTGGAGCGCATCATGCTGAAGCTAGGCGGGCAGATCTCCGAGCTCTCCGGCGCCGATGCGCAGGCCGCGGCGATCCTGGGTGCTACGCCCAGTTTACCGGGGGCCGCGTGGGCGGAGGTCAAGGCGCGACTCACCCGGGCTCGGGAGCCGGTGAGCACCCTTACGAAGGAGTTCGAGGACCTCTCGAAGCGCCTGACTTACCTGTCAACGGAGCCCGGCTGGGACGCCAACGAGAGCTGCAAGCAGATCGAGCGCAGCACGGATCAGCTTCTGGAGCGGGTGGAGCTGCAGTTGGCCCGACTCCGAAGTGAGCTGGAAGGGCACCAGCCGGTCGGGGACGTGCCGGGCAGACCGGCGGCGGAGGGCAAAGTCTACTGCGTGGCATGCGGAGAGTCGGTCCCGGATGCGCCGTTCTGCCTGGCGTGCGGCGCCTCGCGACCGGCAGCCCTGGCGTGCGGCGCGTGCGGCGAGCGCTTGGTGATCCCGCTGCTCACCCCCGGCGGGGAGCAGGCGCCGAAAGCACTTTTCTGCCCCCGGTGCGGGAACGCCATGGCGGGTGGGGGCCTCCCGGACGCGGACACCACGGCGGGGACCTGAGGAGAGGACTCGCACGTGCTGGTCCGGCTCACCTATCGCGGTGAGCCGGATGGCCTATCGCGGGATTAGCCCCACCGCCCAGGCGCCGAACAACATCTCCGCTACCGCGATGACTGCCAGCAGATACCAAAGGCTCTGCTGAATGCGCTGCACGTTATCGAGCTCGGACCGGCGCGATTCGCCTGGCCCCTCCGCTGCGCTGCCTCGAAAGACTCCGCGTGTCCACATCGAAGTTCACTCTCCAGAACGACTACGTGCTCTCGCTTTTGCTTATTTGCTTGATGATAGCGTCCGGCGGTCCCGGCAACCTAAAACAATCGGATGGTTCGTCCGTCATCCATTGGCTGGATGGTCAGGGCGAGGCCGTCCCAGAGCCACTCCAGGTCTGCCCCATTTCTCCAGCGCTCACGCCCAAAACTCGGGTCGTAAACGCTGATCCACTTGCCTGCGGCGTCGATTTCGCGAAACAGGACAGCATGCCGGAGCCCCGGCTGCCACCCGAACTGATCCAGCCGTTCCGCCACTTCCCGCGGCACGAACCGCGAGAGACCGACCGACACGATTCCCGGGCCCGGCAATGAGGGTCTCCCGCTGGGGGCCCGCGCTCGGACCAGGGCGGCCTGGAGCCGATGCTGTCGGGCCTTCAGCGCCAGCCCTCGGAAGAGACCCAGCGGGGTGGTGCCGTGCCCCTCCCGCGTCAAACACAGTTCCGCCATCTCCGCCTCGGTGGCCCGCACCCCCCGAGTATGGAGGAGCATCACCGCCGCGGCGGCGCTGCAGCTATCGCTGGAAGACTGCGCGCAGTACCCGGAAGGGTCCGCCTGGCCGGTGAGCCCGGCCGGAACGGGCGCGAAGCACCAGGCGTAGCTCCAGACCGCCGCCCCCAACGCCAGTGGGCTCAAGATCACGGCCCGCCGTCGCGCTCCCGGATCGGCTGCCCGGCTCCAGATCACCTCCATCAGCGCCGCCACGCCCGGAAGCGTGAAGTTCGTGAAGAAGACGAGATCCGGCCAGCCCAACTGCATCGCGGACCACGCCAGTTCCGTGGACCGCTCTACGATCAACCCACCCGCTGCCAAAGCCAGGAGCGCTCCGGTGAGCAGGCTTGCCCCGCGGCGGCCCGCGCAGCGCCGCGCGAGGAACACCGCAAGGGCGGTGAGCGCAGCGTGCGCGAGGACGTAGCCGGGAGGCATCAGGAATCCTGGAAGTCAGCGATAGATAGCTGACTTCCCAAGGTCGCCTTGGGTTCCGTCGCTGCCGGGCATTGCTACTTCATCCTTTCAATCACTGCCGGTTCCTCCGGCGTAGCGCCCCGGTCCCTGGTCGCGGCGATCCAACCGTCCAGTTTCCCACGCAACTCGGCCAGCGTGGCCCGGTGCTCCGTGAGGCCCGCCAGGTTCCGGACCTCATGCGGATCGTTCCGGAGGTCATACAGCTCCTCGGCCGGTCGGTGCGGTGCGAAGAACAGCGACTGCTCCGGGGTGAGCTTGCCTTCC
>JAJFMS010000568.1 GCA_020696885.1 Armatimonadota bacterium
CAGCTCCGCTGACTGGGCGAGCATGCGCCGGAGGACCGACAGGGCCACCGGCGAGTCGTCTACCAGGAGGATGCGGAACGGGGTTGCGGCCACTACACCAGCCTCCGGAGGGTATCCAGCAGCACCTTCTGCTCGAAGGTCCCCTTGGTGATGTAAGCGTTCGCCCCGCTCTCCGCACCCCGGCGCCGGTCTTCGTCCGAAGCCAGTGAGGTCACGAGGAGGATCGGAAGCTCCCGGTACTGGGCGTCCTCACGGATGCGCGCGGTGAGCTCCAGGCCGGTCATGTTTGGCATCTCGACGTCGGATACCACCGCATCGAACGCGCGGCTGCCCAGCTTGGTGAGCGCGTCCGCCCCATCCACTGCCGTAACCACCTCGTAGCCAGCGCTCTCCAGGATGCGCTTCTCCTGCGTCCGGGTAGTGAGCGAGTCCTCGGCCAGAAGGATCACCTTTCGTCTCTCCGCGCTCACGGCGGCGGGCGCCGCGGGCGGGGGCGCAGGCGCCTTCTTCACCGTCTTGAGCAGATCCGACGGGTTGAGCACCGTGCAGATCTCCCCGGTCGCCAGGATGGTGACACTGGAGACGTTCCGAACGCGCTGCAGCAGGCCGCCCAGGGGCTTGACCATCACTTCCTGCTGGTCCACCAGCGCCTCCACGAAGACCGCGAACCGCTCCCGGTTCACCTCCAGGAGCACGCAGGGCATCCCCAGCGCCGTCGAGCCGGCGCGAGCGGAAGGCTCCGTTGGCCCGGTAGGCAGCTCCAGGAGGTCGGCCAGCCGCGCGGCGGAGACCGGCTCCCCGTGGATGGCGATCGCCGGCCGGCCTTCGATGGAAAAGATCTCGTCCGGCGCCACCAGGAAAGTGTCCCGCACGAACTCGATCGGAAGGGCATACGGCCATAGCGAGCCCGGGGCGCCCGCGCGGACGAGCAGTACGTGGCTCGTGGCCAGCGTGATCGGAGTCTCGATGCGAAAGGTGCAGCCAGCGCCCGGCACCGACTCCACCTGCACCGTGCCCTTGAGTCGCTCCACGTTGGCGCGGACCACGTCCAGGCCGACACCCCGCCCGGAGAGATCGGTGATCAAGGAGCTGGTGGAGAACCCGGGGGCGAAGATGAGCCCGCAGAGCTGCTCGCTCCGCCAGCTCACCAGCTCTTCGGCCCGCACCAGACCTCGCTGCAGGGCGATGCGGCGGATCGCTTCCACATCCAGCCCGCGCCCGTCATCGGCAACTTCGATGACCACGTGCGTGCCGGTCTGATAGGCCCGCAGCGCCAGCGTGGCCGTCCGCGGCTTCCCGTGTCGCTCCCGTTCGTCGGGAGGTTCGATGCCATGGTCGATCGCGTTCCGGATCATGTGCATCAGGGGATCTTTCAACTCTTCCAGCAGGTGCTTGTCGGCGGTGGTCTCCCCGCCGGTCACTACGAGCTGGATCTCCTTACCCTGCTCGTGAGCCAGGTCCCGGACCAGGCGGGGAAACGAATTGAAGATGGCGGTGAGCGGCAGAAGCCGCAGCCCGCGGATCGCTTCAGAGAGGTCGCTTGCCACCAGCTCGAGCCACGCGGCGTCCTCTCCCGCCGTGCGCTGCAGCCGCTCCATCAGCCCGCCCAACCGCGCCAGCCGCTCCTGCTCCCGGTCCTGGAACCCGGCGAGCAGCTTTCCTACCCCAGTTTGCGTGCCTTCCCGCAGCTTCCCGGGCAGCAGGCGGCAAGCGGCGGCATCCCGGCTCCACTCCTCCCACAGCACCGCCAACTCGGTCACGGCACCCAGTCCGCGCCGCATTCGGGTGGTCGTAACTACCAGCTCCCCGGCGCGGGTCATCAACGTGTCGAGGCGCTGCGGCTCGACACGGATGGTCTCGATCTTGAACACGCCGGTCGTCACCGGAGACACCGCGTCCGCGGGCGCTTCGAGCGAGGCGGGGAGAGCGCTGGCTTCGGGCAATGGTGCGGTGATGAGGACCGCCGACACGACAGCGCTTTCTGGACCGGTTGCTATCGGGTCGCTGCCATCAACCTCGGGGCCAACCGACGGCGCAGCGGCTCCCTGGCTCGCGGGCGGCGCTTCGCCACGCAGCTCCGCCATGACCTGTGCGAGATCGACCCCCGCGGGCTCGCCGGTGACCGCCTCGCGGGCCAGACGGCGCATGGCGTCGAGGCCGCGGTAGAGGCACTGGATCGCTTCTCCGGAAAGCGGCGTGGCACCGCGTCGCGCCGCGCCGAGCTCGTCCTCGAAGTGATGCGCGAGGCGCTCCAGCCCGGTGACGCCCAGCATCCGCGCGCACCCCTTGAGCGTGTGGGCCGCTCGGAACACCAAGTCCAGGCTGGCGGCGTCGGCAGGGTCCGCCTCGAACTGCAGCAGGCCGGTCTCGAGGCTCTGCAGGTGCTCTTCGCTTTCCGCTTGGAACAGGGTCCGCCATTCCGCATCGTCGATCATGGTCTCAGATCATCGCTTTCAGCTTGAGCGCCGCTTCCCGGAGGTTCTCGCTGCCGATCCGGGTCTGGCCGATCCCGGCCGCCGTCTCGCGGGCGCCGGTGTTGAGCGAGTCCATGGAAGCCAGCACCTGCTTCACGGCAGTTACCTGCTGTGGAACGCTCAACAGCATCTGCTGCGCCGCCTCGGAGGCGGTGTTGCTGGCTTCTTTCACTTCGTCGAACGCTTCCACGGTCCGCTGGGCGAGACGGATGCCCAGCTCGACCGTCTTCGTTCCCTCCTCGGTGGCCATCACCGTAGCGTTCGTGGCCTTCTGGATCTGGTGCACCAGTGCGTCGATCCGCTCAGCCGACCTCCCGCTGCCGTCGGCCAGCTTCCGGATCTCCGCGGCCACCACCGCAAACCCTCGCCCGTGATCTCCGGCGCGCGCGGCCTCGACCGCGGCGTTGAGCGCCAGCATGTTGGTCTGGTTAGCCAGCGCCGTTACCTGCCCGGTGATGGTGCTGATCTGGCTGGTCTGCTCGCTTAGCGTCACGATCTGCTCCGCGATGGTCCCGACCTTCTCCTTGAGCCCGAGCATCCCGTCGAGGGTCTGCTGGACCGTGCGGATCCCGCGGGTAGCTACAGCCAGGGACTGCTCTGCCCTGTCCGCCGCCGTCTTCACCATCTCACCGGTCTGCATGAAGGAGGCGTCCAGCTCATCCATGGTGGTGGTGGTCTCGTTCACAGCCGCGGACTGGCTCAGGGCGGTCCGCTCCTGCTGCTCCATCGTGGAGGCCAGCTCGATCGAGGTGCTGGAGAGGGTGCCGGCCGTCTCGTGGAGGGTGTTCGTGATGGAGCGGGTGACGAGGAAGCCGAGCCCGAAGCCGAGGATCACGATGATCGCACCGGCCAGCGCGATCTGCTGGAACGTACGGCTCCGGATCGTCTCCCGGGTGTCCCGCAGCTTGCCGGCGCCGGCGGCCTCTGCCAGTCGCACCACCTCATCCACGCCCTCGCGATGCTCGCCGAAGGCCTGCTTGAGCGGTCCGTTCAGCAACTCGAGAGCCCTCGGCCGGTTGCGCGCGCGGACGGCCGGGATGAACTTCCCGTCTCGGAGAGTGAAGAACCGCTGGGCCGGCTCGTAGGACTTTCCCAGGAGCGCTTTCTTGAGCGCGGGGTCCAGCGGGCGCTCCCGCCACGCCTCCTGGCTCTCCTCGTATTTCTGCCGCAGTAGCCGGGACTTCCGGAGCAGACCGTCCAGCCGGCCGGGGTTCGTCTCGTTCGCCAGCTCGTGCGCTACCAGGTATGCCTCGCCAAGGTAGAGCTCCGATGGCATCACGTCGCCGAGCAGTTCCTGGCTGCGCATGATTTCGTGGTAGAGCGGCCCGTCGATCTGCACCATCTCGCGGGTGCTGTAGGCAAAGCCGGCGTAGGTGAGAAGGCCCAGGATGAACGCCGCCACGAGGAGCAGTAGGCGGGTCCCGACTTTCGAGTGCTTCAAGAACGTCATCAAGGCTCCTCATTCACGGACAACCGCTGCTGTGCGAAGATCCGGGGCAGGTCCAGGACACTGAGCATCCGGGCTCCGTGGGGCGCCGTGCCCCGGAGGAACGGGGCGCTCCCCGTGCCGGCGGCGGGGTTGGGG
>JAJFMS010000569.1 GCA_020696885.1 Armatimonadota bacterium
CGGATGACGGAGGCGATCGGCTTTTCGTCCTCTACGAGCAGAATGCGCATGCCACGGAGCCTTGTCAGGTGGGCCGTTCCGCCGCGATCCGTACGGCGGAGGAGTGCTGGGGACCGCTCATATCCGAGCCGGCCCTCCTGTACTACGGACGGCAACCGGCCGGGAGCGTCACGACGTCTTGAGTCGGGTGCGGGCGTACTCGATGCAGCGCCGCACGTTCTCGTCCTCTCGCGCCACGCGTTCGGCCGGCGAGAGCGCGGCTGTCCCGGGCAGCGGGCGGCCCTCTTTGTGCCTGCGCACCAGCGAGAGCAGCCGGGCCAGGGCCGGTGCAGGGACTTCCCCGAGGGTGGTCCAGTACTGGTTAGAGCGGCATGGCACCACGAGCGGATCTCGGGTGATCATCTCGACGTGAAATCGGGCCCGCGGCCGGTGCTTCCGTACCTGATCCACCAGGGCTTGGAGCGGCAGGAACCCCTGGCCGAACGGGATCTCCGACAGCAGGAAGCCTTCGGGGCACTCGTCGACCGCCATGTCCTTCAGGTGGACGGAGTAGGTCCACGGCGCCAGCGCCGCTGCCGTCTCCTCCGGCGCTTCGAGGAGCGCGAGGCTATTTCCAGTGTCGAGGGTGGCGCCCACGAACTCGCTGGAGATCCGCTTCAGGAGGGCGACCTGCTCCTCGGCGCGCAGGTCCTTGTGGTTCTCGATCGCCAGCGGCAACTTGTGACGCGCCGCGACCGGCTCAGCGAGTTGAACGGACTTCTCCGCCTGCTCGCGGAACACCTTGAACTCGGCCGGTGAGGAGAACGCCTCGTAGCGCCGGGCGCCGGTGAGCACGGTGCGCAGGACCTCCGCCCCGCACCGGCGAGCAGCGAGCACGTCGGCTTCGAAGCGATCCACTTCGCCGGCGTCCCGGGGTAGCCGGACCGAGCCCTCCAGCCACATTCCGGTTTCGTCCAGGTAACGCCGGATCGCAGCGGGATCGGCGCCGCTCGGGATCGAGGTCTGCACGCCCGCCGCGCCGCGCTCCCGGCACAGCTTCAGGAACCCCAGCGGCTCGCGTGCCGCCGGCTCCTGGGCCAGCCGGAGGTTGTAGGACGCCGCGGCCACCCCCACCGGAAGCCCGGGACCCTCCGCGCTTGCGGGCCGATGCACCGCCGCAGTGGCTGCCGCTGCGGCGAAGATGAGCTGGCGCCGGTTGATGGAACGGGAAGGCATGGCGACTCCGGAGCGGTCCCGACACTGACGATAGCGGCGAACTGCCGTGGCTTAGTCCCAGAGGTTATTCAGCAGCGCATCGACCGCGGCGAAGCCGTCTACGGCTGGCGTCTCGGACTTCCCGGTGAGCTCGGTAGGGGTGCCGACATAGGCCCCCATCCGCTCGTAAAGGTGCCAATCCTCCGGCGGGATGAACCGCGTGAGTTGCGCGTAGGAGTGCCGGTCTCCGCGGCCGCGGGGGCGGTCGTAGTAGCGCAGCGGGAAGTAGAGGGAGAGGGAATCCCGCGCGCGGGTCATCGCCACGTAGAGGAGGCGCCGCTCCTCCTCGATCTCCTCGTCCGAGCCGGTGGCCATATCAGAGGGAATGACGCCGTCGGAGACGTGGATCACGTGGACCGCATCCCACTCGCTTCCCTTGGCCGAGTGGACCGTGGAGAGGATGAGGAAGTCGTCGTCCAGCAGCGGCGGGCCGGCCAGGTCCTGGGTGCTGGCCGGAGGATCGAGGGCCAGGTCCGTGAGAAACTGCGCCCGCGAGGGCGAACCAGTGGAGATCTGCTCCAGGGAGTCCAGGTCGCGGAGCCGCACCTGCGGGTTGTCGTAGACGCGGCGGAACACCGGCTCGTAGAACCGCCGGATCCGCTCGATCTGGGAGGCGATCGGGAGGTCCGGCGCGGTGCAGTCCGCCAGCGCCTCGCGGAGGGAGGCGATCTCACCCTGCGCCGCTGCCGGAACTGCGGGAGCCTCGGTCAGGAAGCGCTGGAGCGGGTCGACTCCCGCGGGGCGGTCCTCCACGTCCGGCGAGGCGAGCTGCGCCACGATCTTCCGGGCGGTGGCGGGGCCGATCCCGTCCAGGAGCTGCAGCACCCGGTGCCAGCTCAGCTCGTCGTGGGGGTTCTCCAGCAGGCGCACCAGTGCCAGCATGTCCTTGACGTGCGCCGCCTCCACGAACTTGAGCCCCCCGTACTTCACAAACGGCACGTTGCGCCGGGAGAGCTCCACCTCCAGCTGGTCGCTGTTGTGCCCGGCGCGGAACAGCACCGCCTGGGCCCGCAGCGGGGTCCCCTCCTCGCGCCGGGCGAGCACCCGGTCACACACGGACGCGCACTGCTCGGTCTCGTCCAGGCAGGTGATGAGGGTGGGGAGCACGGAGCCCTTGCGCCGGGTGAAGAGGTCCTTCTCGAAACGCTCCGCGGCATGGGCCATCACGGCGTTGGAGGCGTCCAGGATCGGCTGGGTCGACCGGTAATTCTCCTCCAGCTTCACCACGGTGGTGCCCGGGAAGAGCTGCGGGAAGTCGAGGATGTTCCGCACGGTGGCGGCGCGGAACGAGTAGATCGCCTGCGCATCGTCGCCCACCACCATCAGGTCGCGGCGGGTGCGGCGCATCGCCAGCAGGATCTCGGCCTGGATGCTGTTGGTGTCCTGGTACTCGTCCACCAGGATGTGGTCGAACCGGTCGCCCACGATCTCCCCCACCCCGGGCGCCGTGGCGAGGGCGCGCCAGAAGAGGAGCAGGTCGTCGTAGTCCAGCAGCAGCGAGCGGCGCTTCCGCTCCGTGTACTGCTGGAACACCTGGGAGAGGCCTTCCAGGGAGTCCTCGCACCAGGGGAAGTAGCGGCGCACCACCTCGGAAACGCGGGTCCGGCCGTTGACGCTGCGGGAGTAGATCGCGGCCAGCGTGCCCTTCTGCGGGAAGCGGCGGCGCGACTCGGAGAGGCCGAGCTCGCTGCGGATCAGGTCCATCAGGTCCGCCGCGTCGGACTGGTCGATCACCGTGAACTCGGGCGCCAGGCCGACCGAGTGGCCGAACTGCCGGAGCATCCGGTTCGCCATCGAGTGGAAGGTGCCGCCCCACACGCGCCCCGCGGAGCCCGGACCCGTAATCCGGCCGGCGCGCTCCAGCATCTCGGCGGCGGCGCGGCGGGTGAAGGTGAGCAGAAGGATGCGATCCGGCGGCACGCCCTGCTCCAGCAGCCAGGCCACCCGGCAGGCGAGTGTCTTCGTCTTGCCGCTCCCGGCGCCCGCAATCACGAGCACCGGCCCGCCCGGGTGAGTGGCCGCCTCCCGCTGGCGCGAGTTCAGCTCCGTGAGCCAGCTCTGCTCCCCCGCTCCGCTCTGGGCCACGCGCCAACCCTCCGCTCGCCGGCCCCTCTAGCTTGCCGGCTACTTATGTTCTAGTCTATCAGGTAAGCGGCAACCAGCACAGGCGCGTGCTCGGATTAACCGCAGAGACGCAGAGAACGCAGAGGGCTGCAAAGGGAAAAGAGTTTTAGCCGCAGATGGACGCAGATACACGCAGATGGGATGCGGCCAGAGTTTCGACCACAGATGAACACAGATGCACACAGATAGGGAATGGATGGGGGGACGCGGAGGGCCGCGGGGAGGGGAAAGTAACCGCCGATGGACGCCGATGGACGCCGATGGGAAATGGATGGGGGCGCAGAGGGCCGCGGATGCGAGTGAAGGAATGGATTGAAACTGGCACCACCGAAATCCACCGCAGCGGACGGCGGATGCATCCCGTCAGGATCTCCCGTGTTTCCCATCGGCGTCCATCGGCGGTTAAAACTCTGCCGCCTTCCATCTGCGGCTAACCTCCCCCTCTCTGCGGCCCTCTGCGTTCTCTGCGTCTCTGCGGTGAACCGGCACAGGAGGGACCGGCCTGCCAACGTCGTAACGTTGTAAGGTGAAGATCAGGGAGAGCGCACCATGAGAGCAGCAGGTACGGCCGTCGCGGGGATTCTATTCACCTATGCGGCGACATGCGCGGCGCTGGCGGCGGCCCCGGCCGCGCGTCTGGGAGCCGCGCCCGAGGTGCGGTTCGAGAGGGACATCCGGCCG
>JAJFMS010000570.1 GCA_020696885.1 Armatimonadota bacterium
TCGGTGTTCGGTGTTCGGTGTTCGGAAATACGGGGTGGTCCAGGGGGCGGTGTTCGGCCGGTGGCAGAGAGGCTCGGCGTTTAGGCGGGCAGCTCCAAACACCGAACACCGATGCCCCTACTTCCCGACCACGGCTTTCAGGGCGGCGAGGCGGATTTTGGCGTTGGCTACTCGCGTGTGCTTCGGGAACAGCGTGACCAGGCGGGTGAGGCGCTGGATCGCTTCTTCTTTCTTGCCAGCCTTATCGAGGGCGGCGCCGGACCAGTAGAGTGATTCCGGGACGTAGTCCGCAGCATTCTTGTCCGCGGAAACTCGATCCCATTCCGCCGCCGCTTCGGGGAAGCGCTCCAGGTTGAACAGCGTGCTGCCCAGCTTGAAGCGGCCTTCCACCGCGAACGGGCTCTGCGGGTAACCGGTGACCAGGCCGCTATAACGCTCCCGGGCCTCCTCGTACTTCTCGGCACGGAACCGGCCGTCGCCCACGCGGAGCAGGGCTTCGGCGCTGTAGTCGCTCTTCGGGTGCTCGGCGAGGAGCCGCTCCCAGAGGGGCACCGCTTCCTCCGGCTTGTCGCGCTTCTCGCTCACCCAGGCCTGGGTGTAGAGCACGGTGGCGACCGTTTCCTTGGGCGGGTTGGTCGCCAGCAGGATCTTACATGCGTCCAGCGCCGCGTCCCAGCGCTCCTGGTCGAGCTGCGCCTGGATGAGCGCCAGGCGGGCCTGGCGATCCGCCTCGGGGGCGGGCTTCGCGGCCAGCGCCGCGTTGGCGGCTTTCTCTGCGTTCGGGGCCTGCTTTAGCTCCAGGTAGAGCCAGGCGAGGCGCCCCTGGGCGTCTGCCGCCCACTCCGCGCCGGCACCGAGCCGGACCGCTTCCGCCAGGGCCGCGGCGGCGGGCGCAGTGTGCGACTGCGCCTCATGAGACAGGCCGAGGAGGTACTGCGCTTCCGCCGCGACCTCGGGGACGGGCTTGGTCTTGATCAGCTCCGCGAGCGGGGCCTCGGCCTCCACGAACTTCTTACCGGTGAGGTACAGGCGGGCCAGGCGCAGCGTGCCGCGGGCGCGCTCCGCAGGCGCCGCGTTCTTGAGCGCCGCCGCGAGCTGGGCCGGATCGGTGACGGAATCGAACAGTGTGGAGAGCGCCTTCTTCGCGTCCGCCACTTCCGGAGACTGCGGGTACTTCTCTACCACGGCGCGGTAAGCGGTCGCCGCGGCGTCGCTCTGCTTGGCGGCCATGAGCGCGTCCCCGACCTTGAGCTGCGCCCGCGCGGCCAGCGCGTGCTTCGGGAACCGCGCGATGACCTTACCGAACTGCGCCGCCGCATCCGCCGGCCGGTTCTGTCCCAGCGCGGCGTTGCCGGCCCAGTACAGGCCCTCACCCGCCACGTCTGCTTCCGTGGACTTGGCGGCTTCCTGATAGGCGGCGAGCGCCGGCTCGTACTGCTTCTGCCGGTAGCGGCAGTGGCCCAGGCTCAACTGGGCGCGGGCGCGCTGCGGGTCCGCGGCCGGCAGCCGGCCGATCACCGCTTCCAGGCGGGTGGTGGCCGCCGCGTACTCCTGCAGCTCCAGCAACGCCGTGACCAGCGCTTCCTCCGCAGACTGCTTGGTCTCCTCCGGCGCCGAGGGGTCTTTCAGCAGCGTCTCGAGCTGCACGCGGGCTTCCCGGTACTTCTTCGCCTCGAGGTCGAGCTGTCCCAGCACCAGCATCGCCTGGGGACGGTCCGTGCTCTTCGGGTAGCGGTCCACCACGATCCGCAGCCGCTGCCGGGCCACGTCCGCCTTCCCCTGCCGCGCGGCCGCGAGACCCGCCCCGTAATAGGCGCTGTCCACGAACTCGCTGCGCGGGAAGTCGCGGGTGACCTTGTCGTACGACTGCTCCGCGGCCGGGTAGCGCTCCGCCTGGAACTGCGCCTGGGCCAGCAGGTACCACGCGATCGGGGCCTGGTCCGGCTTCAGGTTGGTCTTCACCGCCTCGCCCAGGGCCGTCGCGGCCTTCTCGTACTGCTGGGCATAGAGCGCCGCTTCCCCGAGGCCGAGCTGCGCGATGGTGAGCGTCGCCGGGTCCTTCGCCGCGATGGCCCGCTCGTAGGCCGGCACCGCCTTCGGGTACTGCTTGAGCTCCACGTAGCACCGGGCCTGCGTGAGCGCGGCGACCCCGGCCTTGGCGTGCTTGGGGTTGGCCGTGAGGAACACCTCCAGCCGCTGGGCCGCGTCCGCGTACTTCTTCGCGTCGAAGAGCGCGGAAGCCGCCGCAAGCTGCTCGTCGGCGGTCTGCGCGCCGGCCCCGACGGAGGCCAGCACCAGCAGTGCCGCGGCAAGTAACGCTCGCATGGGAGAGCCGAACCGAACCAACAACATCTCACTCACCTCAACTTCGCTTGCGCGTGATCGCTACCGCAACCCTACCAGCAGATACGCCGCTCCGAGGATCAAGACCGCCCCGAGCAACACGGCGGCCAGGCCCGCCACCGCGGACAACCACTCCTGAAAGTCAAACCGGCTGTCGACCGGCTCCGACTCCGCCTCCCGTACTCGCGTCATGAGGTCCTCCCCTCTCCGCTCCCCGCGGCGGGCTACGGTCTCAGGTCCGATCCGAGTTTCTGATCCGCCTGGATCGGCTCCGTTGAACGCCCGCGCGGCGACGGAGCAACCAGCGGATCGCCGGTGAAGCCGGACGGCTCCCCGAACGCCACGGTGAAAACCTGCGCCTGGAGCCCGTGCGAGTGGGCGTCCATGCCGACTGCGCCGAGCCCCTGCCCCACGCTATCCGCGGCGTAAACGAACAACGACGTGAGCTCCGGGGTCGCCAGCGCCTGCGCCAGGCCTGCCTGGGCATCCACGGCGCTCGCTTCCGGCAGGCCGTCTACCCACGCCCGGACGCCGGCCAGGCTGTCTTCGGACAGCGTGACCGGCAGCTCCGCGAACCGGGTCCCGCCATCACCGAGCGCCACCACGTTGAAGCGATCCGCCGGCGAAAGCTGCGCGATGTGCTCCAGGATTCCCGCGCGGGCTTCCTGCTGGAAGGCGTGCATCGCCACCGAGTTATCCAGTAGGAACACGAGGGTCCGGCCCTCTCGCGGACTGCGGAATCGCTCTGCGGACAGCTCCGCCGACCCCGGTGCCGGCGCCAGCGTCCCCGGCAGGGCGTCGGCCGGCGCTCCCTCCCACACCAATCGAACCGCCTGGGTCGCCGCGGGCTCCGGCTGCGAGCTCCGGACTTTGCGCGGTCGAAGCTGGGTGACCGCTACCGGTGAGCTGAGACCAACCGGCCGTACCGCAAACGTGGCGTGACCGCCCGGCACGTGGGGCCGGATCCCCACCTCCAACCGACCGGCGACGGCGGTCGTAGCCACCAGCGCGCTGCCTGCCACCGCGGCCATCGCGCGGGAAGCCGGCTTCGGCAGGGCCAGGATCCGACCCACCCGGCGGCGCAACTCCGCGCCCGGGCTGCCCAGCGGGCACACCGGCACCCACGCCCCGATCTTCGTCGACCGCTCCACCACGGTCAGCAGCGTCCGCGCATAGCCGGGACCACTGCTTCCACTCTGCAGGACCCGCGCATCACACGCATCCTCCGCGGCCTGCGTCAGGCGGCGGCGAGCCACCTCGGCGAGCGGATGCCAGCAGACCGCCGCGTGGGCGAGCTCCGCGGCCAAAAACCAGAGCGGATCGCGCCGCCGGACGTGCGCCTCTTCATGAAGGAGGATGAACCCCAGCTCCTCCACCGGCAGCGACCCGGCCATCCCGATCGGCAGCAGAATTCGGGGCTCGGTAACGCCCACCACGGTGGGCACACGCACGGCAGCCTCCAGCACCGGGATATCGGCGACGTGGTAACCGCACGCGTCGTAGAGCTGCCCCCGCGGCACCGGCCGCGCGCCGCGCGCCCAGCGACCCACCAGCCACAGCCCCGCCCCCAGGCGAGCCGCGCGAAACACGAATAGCGCCGCCCAGACGGCGAGCAGCACGACTCCGGTTTCGGCCGGCAGCGTGAACGGGACCGAAACCGGCGCCGCACTAGCCCTCAGTACGGCCCCCGCGGCGTGAGCGGCGCGCGCATTCAC
>JAJFMS010000571.1 GCA_020696885.1 Armatimonadota bacterium
GCGTGCGCCATCTGGGGCGCACCGAGGAGACCGGCAAGCAGGAATAGGAGCAGGACCATCCACCGAGGCATCGACACCTTCCGGTCGCACTACGATGGGTACATAGTCGGCCGCGGCGACGGTGACTCCCTGGCCAAGTCGCTACTGCAGTAACCAGCGCCCTCACGCTCACAGCCACCCGCCCGAATTCGGACACCGCTGCGAAGCGGGGAGCCCACCTTGCTCGCCGGACGCTCGGCAGATCGTCGTCGCACGGCGACACGCTGTGCCACGAACCGCTGTGCGCGAAGGCGGTGGGGGACCCTCATTGTGTTGGATCCGAGAAAGAGAATGAGAATGAGAATGAGTAAGACTAGCTGCTAACCCCTGCGGCGGCAAAGCACCCGTTAGCCAGACCCTGCTCCAAGCACAGGACCCTTTGGGCTCCCACTGGATCCTCGCTTCTCCGCCGCCATCTTACTCATTCTCTTACTCGCAACCCAAGAGACCCGCTGACCCGCTCCGGGCTATGGAGCCCAGCGGAAGGCGCGCGCCTCGGCGGGGGTCACGCGCTGCACCCTCCCGTTGGCCAGGGCCACGGTGGCGCGACCGTCATGCCGGAACTCGAGCTTCCCTTGCTTCCCCTCGTAGATCATGACAGTCAGCTCGGGCTTCCGGATGGATCCCAGCAGCTTTCCCTGGAGCTGCGTATTCAGAGAATACGCCACCGTCGCCTTGCCAGTAGAAGGGCAGTTGAACGCGTCCCGATCTCTCACGTACGCCATCACCACGGCTTTGTAGGAGTCGGCTTTGGTAGGGAATCGGTCGTCGTTGTCCTGGAGGAACATCAGGAGCCCGACGGCGAGCTGCTTGACGTGACTGGTGCACACGGTGTGGTTCGCCAGCCCGCGCTGCCTCGCCAGCATCTTGGCTGGATGGGTGTAGATAACGGCCAGCGTAGCCAGCACATGGGGGTTCTTCTCTCCCGCCCGGGAATAGCCTTCCAACTCGGCTTCGGTGGGGGGCACGATCTTCCACTCACCGCCTACCCGTCGGAGCGACAGCGTCTCCTCGAACCGCTGCTGTTCCTTCCCACTGAGCAGGTCGAGGGTCACGTTCGCCTTCGCCGCGTCTCCCGTGATCTGCGGGGTGATCTCCACTACCGTGATCCGGAGCTTCTCCGGGGAGCTCCGCGCGCCCTGCGCCCACGTCTTCAGGTCCGCGTCCACCTTGCCCCCCACCAGACACTTCGCGCCTTCCACGTCCAACCGGTTGATGGCGTTCACGAACGAGCGGACGGCCCCTTCCGGGGACGAGAGGTCCTGCGGGCTCAGCGCGCTCTTCGCCCCGGCGGGCGCCTTCTGCGCGGCGAGGGCCAACTGCGGGGCAGCAGGAATGGCGAGCAGCAATAGGGGCAGGAACGACACGGCAGATCGAACGGGCATGGAACCTCCGAGAATGATAGTCTGCCACACGATTCGCGGAAGGCCGGCTGGGCACCTCCGCTTGCTGAGTTGGCAAATGGTCACCTGGTCTGAACGCAAGACCAGTTCGTTAACGGTGCTGTCGCCCGATCAGGTGCGGAAGCAACGGCTCGGCTGAAATCGTCCCTGGAAATCTGACCCATAAGTCCCTGGTGACCCGCGCCGATGACCTCCTCGGCGGGTTCTTCAGGGCGTCCTGGAGGAAGCTCGCCTCGTGCTGGCTCCCTGCGGAGGGGACCGCCGCGTAGCCGCTCCAGAAAGCCGTCACCTGATCCGGCGGAGTGACAGGCGCGGATTTCCTAGCCAATTTCCGCCCGGCCGCGCCGGTGCCGTAGCGGCGCTTGAACACGGATGGTGAGGGCATACTAAGATCAGGGTGAGGCATCGGAGGGAGTAGCGCCCACGGTTTCCGATAGCCGCACCCAGGAACCCACCCATGATCGGATTCGTGTTGGCTGTCCTGCTCTTCGTCGCCGTCGGAGTCGTGCTCATCGTCCGGCGAGCGGAGATGGCCGCGGGGCTCGCGATGTTCTCCGGCGCCTCCACTCCTCCCGGCTGTGCCGTGGCCGCGGGGCTCTGCTTCTTCGCCCTGGCGGCTCTCGCGGTGGTGCTTTATCGGATCGGCGCGCTCGGCTCCTTCTGATCCACCCGGGTCTCGCAATTCGTGATCCGTGATGCGTAAGGAAGCCGTTGTGGGGCGAGGACCCTTACGCATTACGCAGCACGCATTACGCGCTCCCGAGTAGCCCGCGCCTGTCCGAAAGCTTACTCGCCCGGAATGTGAAACGCACTCTCGCGCCGCCAACGGAGCAGGGCATCCGCGGGCCGCGAGTGAACCACCTCTGGGGACCGTCGTCGTTCCGCCAGGGGAGCCCATGAGCCGCACACCGATCATCACCGCCGCACTGCTTGCCGTTCTCGCCACTGCCTCCGCCCATGCCGGCGGGCGCTCCAAAGACCGGGATACCGCCCCGCCCACCGGCGAGTGGCGCGTCTACGGCTCGGACTTCGCCGGCTCCCGGTATGCGCCGCTGGAGCAGATCAACCGCGAGAACTTTAAGAACCTGCGGGTCGCCTGGACCTGGTCCTCCATCGACAACGACCTGATGAAGGCGAACCCGGACCTCCGCCCGGGGCCGAACGAGGCCACGCCGCTGATGATCGGCGGCGTCCTCTACACCAGCACCAACCTCAACCAGGTGGCGGCCCTGGACGCGGCCAGCGGCCGGCTGCTCTGGAAGTACGACCCGGGCTGCCGCGGCAACGTGCACCGGGGCCTCTCGTTCTGGGAAGGGAAGGCCCGCTCGGGCCGCGCTCCGGAGCGGCGGCTCTTCCTCGCCACCAGCGACTCCCACCTCCTCGCCCTGGACCCGGCCACCGGCCAGCCGATCCCCTCGTTCGGCACGAACGGCAAGGTGGACCTCACCCTCGGCCTGCGGCGGGCGGTGGACCGGAAGCAGGTGAACCAGACCTCGCCGCCGATCGTGGTCAAGGACGTGGTGGTGGTGGGCGGCGCCGTGGACGACTTCGGCGACCGCAAGCAGATGCCGCCCGGCGACGTGCGCGGCTTCGACGTGCGCACCGGCAAGCAGCTCTGGCGGTTCCAGTCCGTGCCGCAGGAAGGCGAGTTCGGTAAGGAGACCTGGGAAGACGGCTCCTGGAAGTACACCGGCAACACCAACGTCTGGACCGTGATGAGCGCGGACCCGGACCTTGGGTACGTCTACCTGCCGTTCGGCACCGCCACCAACGACTGGTACGGCGGCCACCGAAAGGGCGACAACCTCTTCAGCGAGTCCCTGGTCTGCCTGAATGCCCGTACCGGCAAGCGGGTGTGGCACTACCAGATGGTGCACCACGGCCTCTGGGACTACGACCTCCCCTGCGCCCCGAACCTGATCGACGTTACGATCAACGGCAAGCGGATCAAAGCGGTGGCCCAGGTGACCAAGCAGGCGTTCTGCTTCGTGTTCGATCGCGTCACCGGCAAGCCGCTCTGGCCGATCGACGAGCGCCCCGCGCCACCGACGCGGATGCCGGGCGACCGGGCCTCGCTCACCCAGCCGTTCCCCACGCGGCCCGCCCCGTTCGAGCGCCAGGGCGTCACGGAGAACGACCTGATCGACTGGACCCCCGAGCTGCGCGCGCAGGCGAAAGAGATCCTGAAAGACTGGAACTACGGCCCCCTCTACACGCCGCCGTCCATGAAGAAGACCCTTCTCGTGCCCGGCTGGGTAGGCGGCGCAAGCTGGGCCGGGGCGGCTCACGATCCCGAGACCGGGATGCTCTACGTGCCGTCCGTCACCACCCCGATGTGGTTGAAGCTGGCCAAACCCACAACCCCCGGAGCGGACGTAGACTTCAAGATCGATGAGAACGGCTTCAAAGTCGAGGGTCCACAGGGGCTCCCGCTCTTCAAGGGCCCCTACGGCCGGATCACTGCCATCGACCTGAACAGCGGCGACCACCGCTGGATGAGTCCGCTGGGCGACGGTCCGCGAAATCACCCCGCCATCAAGCACCTGAACCTGCCGCGCCTGGGCCGGAACCGGCGGGCCTATCTCATCACCACCAAAACGCTGCTCCTCGCCAT
>JAJFMS010000572.1 GCA_020696885.1 Armatimonadota bacterium
TCGGCCGCATTTCCCCATTTCCCCGCCGCGCTCCCCATCCAAATGATGGAAGGCGGTGGCCTCCGAACGTGCGGTATCATCCTCTCCGGTTTCGTTTCATTCCAGGAGAACCGCCCATGGACACCACCCCGAATTCCCTGCCCTATCAGGTCTCTGAGTCGATCACCCGTGGCGGCACCACATTCGAGCTGCTGGAGTACCTCCCGCTGGCCGGAAGTGAGCCGGTGGGGCTGGCGATTCAGTGCTTCGAGATGAACCGCGCCGGCGTGCGGCTGCGGCAACTGCGGGTGAAGCTGCAGAACGACTCCGTCCGCACGGAGCCGGGCGCGCTGCAGTTTATGAAGGGCGCCATCGAAATGGTGAGCAACACTGGCGGCGAGGGCGGCCTGGCCGGCTTCGCGAAGGCGGCGCTCAGCGCGGCGCGCACGGGAGAGTCGGTGTTCAAGCCGCTCTATCGCGGCACCGGCGACCTCTACCTGGAGCCTACCTTCGGCCACTACTGGCTGATGGAGATGAAAGACGAGGTCCTCATCGCGGACCAGGGGCTCTTCTTCTGCTGTGAGGATTCCCTGAAGGTGGAGGCCCACAAGGTGGAGAGCTTCGGCGCCCGGATGGCCGGCGGCGAGGGGCGCTACCAGACCAAGGTCACCGGCTCCGGCATCGTGGTGTTCAAGGTCCCGGTGCCGCGCTCGGAGATCATCGAGCTGACGATGACCGGAGACAAGCTGCAGGTGGACGGCTCGTTTGCGCTGCTCCGTACCGGCGGCGTACAGTTCAGCGTGGAGAAGGCGTCTACTACCCTCCTCGGCGCCGCTACCAGCGGGGAGTGGCTGCTGCAGTCGTTCCGCGGCACCGGCAAGGTCTGGATCGCGCCGACCCAGCCGGTATACACCGCGCTCGGCAGCCCGGTAGCGGCGGCCCTGGGTCGCCCTGCCTAGCGGCCCGCTGTGCTGGCTGAGATAGCATGGAGCCACCAGGCATGGCGCGGTTTCGCGCCCGCCGGCAGATTGAGGAACGTTCCATGAGTGTGACCGAAGAAACGACCGAGGGGACTCTCCAGCAGATCGACCAGCGGATCAAGGCGCTGGCTGCCGCGGAGAAGAGCCTGAAGAAGCCGTCCACGATCTCCTTCGCGGAGCGGCAGAGCCTTGCGTCCAAAGCCGCCAAGGCCCTCGCGGAGCTTCGCGCTCAGCGCGGCACCGTGGAAGGCACCGAGGCCGCGGAAGCCACGGAGCCCGCGGAGGCGGTCAAGGCCGCCCTGGCGGAAGCCGACCAGGCGCTCGGCAAGATCGAAGCGGCCCAGCCCGCCGGCGCCGCACGCCGTTCACCGGGAGCCTCGACCAAGGTGACCGGAATGCAGCGCCGCGGCGGCGGCATGAACGCCCAGCAGCGCGGCCCGGACCGCATTGGGGGCGAATAGCCCCGGGTGTTGGGCCTTGGGCCTTGGGTGTTGGGGGGGGAGCGGACCCCCGTTTAAACGTGCCGGCTAGTTGCGGAACGGGTCGCCTTTCAAACGAAGGGCGGCCCGTTCTGTCTGCTAGGACAGCGTGGGCTGCCCAACCGCCAGGCGAGCGACAGCGCCGCGCGTCGTGGTAGTTACTGCCGCGATCGGGAGCCATCCTGGAGCCACCGTGAACTGCGCGTGGCCAAGCCATGCGCCCCCACCGTGATCTGCCATTCGCCGGTATGAGGTTGCTCGCTTACCGGAGGAGTTCGGCTGTCCCTCCGGCAACGTATCGCTGGCTCTGCCACCTCCCCGGCCGGGACGCCGGCGCCTCTCTAGCTGTCCCAATGATCTTCCTGAGCCCTCCCGGACCATGATCTCCACTTGCTTCCGCCGCACTTGCTGCCTCCTGCTCCTTCTCCTTTGCCTCTGCACGGCCGGCGCCCTGGCCGCGACCCCGGGGGCGCTGGACCCGGCATTCGGAGTCAACGGGATCGTCCGCACGGACCTCCGGGACAACGACGAGCAGGGCGCGGCGGTCTGCAAGCTACCGGACGGACGGTTTGTAGTTGCCGGAACGTCCTTTGTCGCGGCCGGCACGGGAGATTTTGCGCTGGTGCGGTACTTCCCGGACGGGAGCGTGGACCCGTCATTCGGCACCGGTGGGTTCGTGCTCACCGACTTCGTGGGGCGCCTGGACTCGGCTTCCGCGATCGAGCGCCTCAGTGATGGCCGGCTGATCGTAGCCGGGTATGCCATCGGAAACGACGGCAACCGTCACGTTGCGTTCGCTCAGTACCTCGCGGATGGGACACTGAATTCCGGCTTTGGGGCGGGGGGAAAGCTGCTGGGTCCAGTGGGCTTCGTGTCCAGCCTGTTGGTCCAGCCGGACGGGAAACTGGTGGTCGCACTTAAAGACGGACCGGATTTCATCGCGCACCGTTACCTCCCGGATGGCGCGCAGGACGCCGGCTTCGGAAACGGCGGAGTGGCCACACTGAACGTGTACCCCGGCCGCACGGACATCTCTACCGCGTCCGTGCTCCAGCCGGATGGGAAGATCCTGATGGCGGGCACGGCCAGCACTCCCTCCGGCGCCCAACTGGCGCTGGGGCGACTGCTCTCCAACGGCAGTCCGGACCCGTCATTCGGCACCGTCGGAGTTACTACCTACTCATTCCCCAGCGCTTCCTCTACGCTGGGGAACGCCGTGGCCGTGCAGCCGGACGGGCGGATCCTGGTTGCCGGGACCGGTCTCTTCCCCGCAAACCAGCACTTTTTCATGATGCGCTGTCAAGCCGACGGAGCTCCGGATGGCTCCTTCGGTACCAGTGGGCTCGCCGTTACGGACTTCCTGGCTGGGGACGACGCAATCAACACGATCCTGTTGCAGCCGGACGGCAAGATCGTCGCCGCGGGTCCGTGCGCCTCCGAGCTGGGCGGAAGTTTCTGGGACTTCGGGGTGGCGCGGTACCTTCCGGACGGCACCCCGGACTTCCAGTTCGGCAGCTTCGGCAAGGTCCGCACGGATTTCGGCACCGGCCAGCGAGATGAGCCGTTCGACCTGTTCGTCGACGATCAGGCCGGACTCGTGGCGGTGGGCACGGTGACCTCCGGGGTCCCCGGAGAAGGAACCATCGGGCTGGCCCGGTACTTCCTGGGAAACTTCTGGCCGGTGGCCCGGGATGACGCGGCAACCACGCCCGAGGACACGCCGTTGGAGCTATCCGCCTCCCTGGATCCGCTAGCGAACGACACCGATGCAAACGGCGACCCGCTGCAGCTGGTGCTGTTGGCGCAGCCGGTCCACGGAGAGGTTACGGAGGCGGCCGGCGCCTGGCGCTACGTGCCGGATCCGGATTTCTCCGGCGTGGACAGCTTCACCTATCGGCCTTCGGACGGCCAGGACCAGGGGAAGCCGGCGACCGTCCGCATCACCGTCACCGCCGTGAACGATGCTCCGGTGGCCCAGAACGACGCATACGACTTGAACGAGGACGCGGCCCTGACGGTTGCCGCGCCGGGGGTGCTTTCCAACGACTCGGATGTGGACTCGGGCACGCTCACTGCTGCGCTGGTCACCGCTCCGGCGTCCGGCGTGGCGACCATCAGCTCGACCGGCCGGCTCACGTATACGCCGCTGCCCAACTTCTCCGGCCTGGACACCCTGCAGTACCGCGTAAGCGACGCGGCCGCGCTCAGCAACGTGGCGACCGTTTCCGTTACGGTGCACCCGGTCAACGATGCGCCCGTGGTCTCCGCTCAGTCCGTTACGGTGGATGAGGACCAGACCGCAGCGATCACGCTTTCGGGCATCGATCCGGATGCGGATCCGCTCTCCTTCTCGCTGGTTAGTGTCCCGCTGCATGGATCGCTCACCGGCACGCCGCCTAACCTTATCTACCGGCCGTCACCCAACTATTTCGGTCCCGATAGCTTTACGTTCCGGGCCTCCGACGGCAACTTCCAGACCGGGTCGGCGCTGGTGGCGATCACAGTCGGTCCGGTGAACGACAGCCCCACAGCGCTGCCGGACAACTACACCGGCGTGGAAGACCAGGCCCTGGTAGTGCCCCCCGCATCCGGCGTGCTGGCGAATGACTCCGATACC
>JAJFMS010000573.1 GCA_020696885.1 Armatimonadota bacterium
AGCTCGCCCAGGCTGCGCTCGCGCAGGTACACGTACGGGTGCCACTGCGCGCCGGGGATTCCGAGGTGAGCCGCCGTCTCCATGGCGCGCACCCACTCGGAAGTGAGGCAGACATCCATGGGGAGCTTCGCCTCGCGGCGCAGGAACTCACCCGCCGCTTTCGCCTGCTCGATGCCGCGATCGGTCAGGTGCCACTCGGAGCTGTGCCGGCCGATGTGCTCCGGGGTGAAGTAGCTGTCGTCGCCGGCGCGAGACCGCCGGTTGACCAGGTTCCCTTCCGATTCTCCGTGACGGACCAGGTAGAGATCTTCAGGCATCGGCATGACACGGCCTCCTTTCTGGGCTACGCCCCTCTGTAAGTGAGGCTACCAGTAGATCGTCGTGGGGGGCAACACGCCGTCGCTGGCAATCGCCACTCAGTGTTCACAAGCCCAGACGCCTCCGTCATGGTCGAAGTAGAGGGCGAGCTTGCCGGGCACGAGCGAGAACACGGCGTCGGCGAAGTGCTCCGTGGCCAGGGTTGCCGCCTCCGCCGCCGTGACCTGCAGCGGATTCGCGTGCCCGGTGAAGTAGATCCCCACCTGGCTGCCGTAGATGCCTGCCAGCCGGAGCGGGAAGCCGGCGGCGCCGCGCAGTTCTCGGCAATGCGCCGGATCGTGATCGCGGCGAAAGTGCTGTAGATGTCCCCGCGCCTTTTTGGGGGCCACGAGCAAGCAGTGTTCCCAACGGGGCCGAGACCGAGTTGAAATGAACGCGGTGATGAAGGCGCGGAGATGCGCTTCCACCTCGGCGGCGGCGGCCGGCCGCGGATCTACCGGCACGGGAACGTATTTCTCCCCTCCGGACTGCCCGCGTTCCGGCTTATCGTGTTGGGGCTTCGCCATGGTGCTCGTTCTCCGTCTCAATCACCGGGGACGCGCGTGGCACGCCGGCCGGGCCTACAATAGCGACTTCGTCATGAACACGCATGTGAAGTCGTCGCCGTTCCCAAGCGGATAGCGGACTTCGCGTTCGCTGCGGGAACCGGCTTGCTCATAGAACTGCACGGCGTTCAGGGAAGCGTCGAGAACCAGTCGCGTCAGCCCGGCAGCGGCGGCGCGCTCCTGCGCCTCCGCCAGCAGCCGGTTGCCCACGCCGCGCCGCGTCCAGCCCGGATGCACGTAGATCGCTTCGATCTCGCCCGCCTGCAGGTCGAGCTGCACGAACCCGACCGTCGTCTCGTCCTCCAGCGCCACCTGGATGCGCCCCCGTGCGATCGGTGCCTGGTAGCTCGGGGGCGTGCGCCGTGCGGCCCAGGCATCGAGCTGTTCCTGGGAGTAGTGTTCTCCGGCCCTCTGGTGAATCGCCGCGGCACGCACCTCCCAGAGCCGCTGTGCGTCGTCTTCCGTTGCGGCTCGAAGGCGTAGGCTCATCCTTGGGTCCTGCACGGAAGCGGTTGGCCTACGTCACCAGGTACTGATGTCCACCACGGGCACGCCGGCCTGCAGCATCCGCTCGCAGATCCGGGCCATGAGGTCGCCGCCATCCTCGATGCCGAAGCTGGAAGTAGGGTCACGCGTTGCGGACCTGGTAGGAGCAGCCACAGGCAGGCGATTGTCCCTGTGGGTATCGAACAAGCTGTAGAAAGACGAGTCTCGGCTGCTGGTTCCCGTGCCGGCCGAGCAGTTCCCTTCCAGACCTTGGCTCTGGAGTTAGCGAGCAAGACCGTGAGACCCTACGCCGGCGAGAGCGACCTTCCCCGCCTGGAGCGGTTCCTGGTGCGGGCCAGAGCCGCCACCAGTTACTGCGGCTACTATCACCTGGGTGATCTCTCCTGGAACCTGTTTCTCGCCCAGTTGCGGGGCGAGATCCCGCAGCACCTCTACCTGTGGGAAGACTCCGCGGGTGAGCTGCTCGGGTTCGCGTGGTACTACCCGCCCGCGGCGGTGGACATCCAGGTAGCGCCATGGCATGTCGATCGGGAAGCGCTGGAAGTCGAGATGTTGAAGTGGGCACTGGCTCGTCGCTGGGAGTTCATCCGGGAGGACGGAGCGGCGCTCCGGTTGAGCACCGAGGCATTCGAGGACGACGAGCGCTTCCTGTCCGTGCTGGACCGCCTCCAGTTCTGTCGCACGCCGGAGCACAAGGTGCACATGCTGTGGGATCTGGCACAGCCCGTGCCGCCTGTCGTTCTCCCCGACGGCTTCATCATCCGACCGCTCCATGGCGATGACGACCTTACCCGCCGAGCGGCGGTGCAGAAGTCGGTGTGGCCGTGGTCGCGGGTGACCGCAGAGTCGTATCCCGCGCTCCGGCAACTGCCTGGCTACGATCCGCAACTGGATCTGGTTTGCGTGGCGCCGGATGGGTCCTTCGCTGCCTTTGCGATCTGCTGGCTGGACACGATGAACGGCGTGGCGGAGTTCGAGCCGGTCGGGACCCATCCGGAGTTCCGGGGTCGAGGTCTGGGGCGAGCGCTCCTGTGGGAAGCGCTGTGGCGCCTGCAGCAGCGGGAGATCGGCGCAGCGCTAGTCTACCCGATGGGCGGAGACGTACCCGCTGAAGCCCTCTACCGCTCGGCAGGATTTCGGCCTCTAAAGCGCCAGTTCAGCTACTCCCGCCCGGTTTGAGATCCGATGCCCCGCCGCTCCTCATGATAGATCCGCGGGCACCGGTGCGGGGCGCGATCCATGATTCGGGCGATTGTCGAACTGGACGTTGATCGTCCCGAGGCGTCCTCGGGGAGTAATGGAGTAGTGTGCGGCCTGATGGCCGCGATGCGTTGTCGCCCGTACGGGCACCCTCCCCATCACTCCCATACTCCATTACTCCAACACTCCGCGCCTCGCGCGAACCGTATACTCCAGCGTTTTCTTGCTTGTCTTGATCGTGGACCGCATCCACCGGTGCGCCGCACGTAGGAACCCCCGCACTCGGGACCGAACGAGGCACTGGCTCGCCCCGGCGTGGGGGCAACAGTCGGCCGCACGGTTTTTACGGAAGGGTAAGGAGAGCGCTCATGGTGCGCGTAGGCATCGCCGGGATCGGGTTCATGGGGGTCACGCACTTCAAGGCGTACCCGAACGTGGAGGGGGCGCAGGTGGCCGCCATCTTCACCCGGGACCAGAAGAAGCTGGCGGGAGACTGGACGGACGTCCGCGGCAACTTCGGCGGCGCGGGAGGGGTGCAGGACCTGTCCGGCATCAAGAAGTACGACAACCTGGACGCCATGCTGGCCGACCCAGAGATCGATGTCATCGACCTCTGCCTCCCCAGCTACCTGCACCGGGAGCTGGGTATCCGCGCGCTTGAGGCGGGGAAGCACCTGTTGGTGGAGAAGCCGATCGCGCTCAACGTGGCGGACGCGGACGCGATGATCGAGGCGGCGGAGCGCGCCGGGAAGCTGCTGATGGTGGCGCAGGTCCTCCGGTTCTGGCCGGAGTTCGCGCTGATCAAAGACCTGGTGGACAGTGGCGAGTACGGTGCCCTCCGCGGGGCGCACTTCAAGCGCGTGATCAGCCGACCGGACTGGTCCGGCGACAACTGGTTCTCAGACCCCACCAAGACCGGCGGCCCGGTAGTGGATCTCCACATCCACGACACGGACTTCGTCCACTACCTGTGCGGTAAGCCCGCCGCGGTGTGGAGCACCGGCGTGGTCTCCGAGGGCGGCGGCGTGGACTACCTGGTGACGCAGTACCAGTACCCGGGCCAGAACCTCTGCATCTCCGCCCTGAGCGGCGCGGTGGCCATGAAGGGCATCGAGTTCGAGCACGGCTATGACGTCTACTTCGAGCGCGCCATGCTCAAGCACAACAGCAGCACCACCCCCAAGGTGGAGCTCTACACGGAAGACGGCAACAAGACCGAGCTCACACCCCGCGTCTCGGACGGCTTCGCGGAGCAGCTCCGCACCGCGGTCCAGGGCATCGCCTCCGGCCAGCTCCCGGATGCCATCTCCGCCCAGAGCGCCCGCAACTCCCTCGCCACCGTCCTCGCCGAAGCCGAGTCCGTCAAGTCCGGCCAGCCCGTAACGCTCTGACAGCCGCGGAGTTTTAGCCGCAG
>JAJFMS010000574.1 GCA_020696885.1 Armatimonadota bacterium
GGGGAAATTGGGAAACGCGGCGCCGTTGGCGCGGGAAGTGAGGAAATGGGAAAAAGGGGAAACGGTGTGGGTAACAGGCCCATTTCCTCAGTTCCTCATTCCCCCATTTCCTCCCCGAAGGGCACTTCCTCCCCGAAGGGCCTCGATTGGTCGATGAAGAAGCTGCTGCGGCTGGTGGTCACCAGCGCTACCTACCGGCAGTCGGCGAAGGTCACGCCGGACCGCCTGGCGGGCGATCCGCGCAACCGGCTGCTCTCCCGCGCCCCCCGCTTCCGGCTGGAAGCGGAGATGGTGCGAGACCAGGCCCTGGCGCTCTCCGGGCTGCTTAGCCGGAAGCTGTACGGCCCCTCGGTGTATCCGCCGCAGCCGGAGGGGATCTGGCAGGCCGCCTTCAACGGGCAGCGGAGCTGGCCCACCAGCACGGGGGAGGACCGGTACCGCCGCGGTATCTACACGTTCTGGCGCCGGACCGCCCCGTACCCCGCGATGTCCGCCTTCGACGTGCCCAGCCGCGAGTTCTGCGTGCTGCGGCGGGTGCGTACCAACACTCCGCTGCAGGCGTTTGTAACGCTGAACGATCCGGCCTACGTGGAGGCGGCGCAGGCCCTGGCCCGGCGCGTGCTAAAGGAGGGCGGCTCCACCACCGAAGAGCGAGCCCGGTTTGCGCTGACGCTCTGCCTCTGCCGGCCCGCAAGCGCTCCCCAGGTGGCGCAGATCGTCCAGTTGTTCCAGAGCGAGCAGGGGCACTACAAGACGAACACCGACGCGGCCAAAACCCTGAACGATGGCGCGCTGGGAGCGCTCCCGGCGGGAGTCGATCCCGCGGACGCCGCGGCCTGGACAGTGATCGGGAACATCCTGCTCAACCTGGACAGTGTCCTGACCCGGTCGTAAACGTGTGGGGGGTAGGGGAGTGTGGGAGTAGGAGTCGGCGCCTTCGGAGCTCCCATGCCCCCATACCCCTCCGGCACCGATCGGAACTGACGTGACAGACCCGAGCACCGCCATGTTCCCACCACTGGAGACCGAGCGACTGCGGCTGCGCACCCTCGGGTGGGGCGATCTGGAGGCCTTCGTGGCTTACCGGTCCCACCCGGAGGTGGCTCGCTACCAGTCGTGGGAAGCGCCGTACCCCACCGCGGAGGCGGAGACGCTCATCGCCCGGCTGGAGCACGCGACTCCCGGCATACCGGGCGAGTGGTATCAGATCGCGCTGGAGCTGCGGCACACCGGCGAGCTGGCCGGGGACTGCGCTTTCTGCGTCAGCCGGTCCGAGCCGCGCCAGGCGGAGATCGGCATCACCCTGGCGCCCGCCTTCCAGGGGCGGGGGCTGGGCACGGAGGCGGTTACCGCGCTCCTGGGTTATCTGTTCGGCCAGCTCTCGCTCCACCGTGTCCGCGCGATCTGCGACGTGAAGAACGAGCCCTCCGCCCGGCTCCTCGCCCGTGTGGGGATGCGGCGCGAAGCCCACTTTATAGAACATGTTTGGTTCAAAGGCGGGTGGGGAAGTGAGTACGAATACGCGCTTCTCTGCTCGGAATGGCTCCAGTCCCAGGAGTAATGGAGTAATGGAGTAGAAGCCACCAAGACTCCAGCTCTCCCTCACTCCGTCCTCGTTAGAGGTTTCTGCTCCCGTCATCAGGAGGCGATGATGCGTCCTCGAGTATTAGCCCTGGCCACCTTCGGACTGGTCCTGCTGACCGGCACCGCGATTTACGCGCTGGATCCGCGGCGAGCCCCGGAGCAGGTAGCGGACCTCCTGGACCGGATCACGCAGCCGCGGTTCCGGGAGGATGATGTCGAGAAGTTCGGCACCTCCCGCCTGGTGACGCTGACGGAGCATGTGTCCGTGAGCCGGCTCACGGATCTCAACGCGGGGGAGTCCGCACTGCTGGCGAGCGCGCACGCCTTCAATCGTGACTACCTGATCGGGTTCGTCCGGCTGACTCCTCCGGCAGCCATCGCCAAAAGGGGAACGAACGGCGGGTCTTCCGGCGGCGGCTTTCAGCCGCAGTACCTGACGATCAGCAGCCGGTCGGTAAACACTCGCTCCGCTGATCAGCGCCTGCTCCGGAGCCTGGCCCGACCCGACGAGCACCGGGCCTCGCTCAGCGACGCGGTGTTACGCGCCTTGCCGGAGGTGCAAGCCAAAGGCCGGGCTCGAACCACGGACGGGCGCTGGTCGGTGACGATGCGACCCGTGCGAGCCAGCAAGGATAGCTGCCTGAAATGCCACGCCGGCGCCAAGCGCGGCGATATTCTGGGCGTGATGGTGTACGCCGTGGACCAGAACCCCCTGCCGCCCGCGAGCCAGGCCCTCAGCCCCGCGTCGCGCTCGCGCCGGAACTAGCTCTGGAACCAGGAACAGCTTCCGGCTGATTGCCAGGAGTCCCGCTGTCAGGCGGGCGTGCGAGCGCCCCGCGCTTGCCTTACTAAAGGCCGGCCTGACAGCCGGACTCCTGGCAATCTGGCGTTTGGCGGGTGCAAGAACGAGAACGGATTTCATCACCCGGTCTCGCGAACTGCCCTGGAACGGGCTCTGACACCAGGAAGCGCCGACGCATGACTGCAGGAGTCCCGCCTGTCAGGCGGGCGTTCGATCGCCCTGGTATTCGCGCTACTAAGCCGGCTGTAGCAGCCGGACTCCTGTCAAACGGCCGTCTGGTAGGTGCAAAGACGAGGTCGGCTGCCTACGCCCCTTACTCTCGCCAGCCGACGAGCCGGTGTGTTGAAACCTCCGGCAGGAACCGACCCGGATAGAGGTGGAACGGAAACCGGTTCACTGTTTCCCGTTCGATCAAGAAAGCACTGCGCTTTCGGGTTCCATGTCCCCCACATGTCGGAGCGACGTTGGTGCGCCCTTCCGGTCCCTCCAAAAAGCACCAGCGCCGCCCCGGGGCTCAGAAGTATGTTGCCGCCGTCATCGCGGTTGCGATGACGCTCGGGCTTTCCCTCGCCCTGTTCGACGCGGTGCCCCCGGCGCCGGGTGCACTGGCCCTTACCGCCGTGCTCGCCGTCTCGCTGCTGGCGGGTCGTGGGCCGGGGGTCGTGACCACACTGCTGTGCGCCGTAGGCCTCGACTACTTCTTCTACGAGCCGCGCTACGCGCTGGATACCAATCCGGCTACGCTGGCCGGCGTCGGGTGCTACGTACTCATCTCCTTTGTGGTCGGCGCGGCCACCGACTGGACCCGCGAGGCTCGGCTGCGCGCCGAAGCGGCGCGAGAAACGGCCGAGACGCTGCACCAGCAACTGCGGTCCGCGGTGGAAGCCGGCGGGATGACCGCCTTCACCTGGGAAATCGGCTCGGGGGAAGTGCGGCAGACGGGCCGCCTCACCGCGGGCAGCATGGACCACACCTTCGGCTCCATAGACGAGCGGCTGGTGAAGGTGCACCCGGAAGACCACGAGTCTGTTCGGGCCAGCGTTCACGGCTCGCTGCAGCGCGGCCTCTACCGGGCGGAGTACCGCACCATCGAGCCCGACGGGGACGTGCGCTGGTGGCTCGAGCAGGGCCGCGTGACTTACGACGACGCCGGAAAACCGCTGCGCCTGTCCGGCGTTACGATTGACCTGACGGACCGCGAGAAAGCGGAAGCGGCCCAGCGGCGGTTGGCGGCCATCGTCGAGTCTTCGGATGACGCCATCGTCGGACACGCCCTGGACGGAACGATCACGAGCTGGAACCGCGGCGCGAGCCAGCTCTACGGCTACAGCGCCGAGGAGGCGGTCGGGAGGCCGGTCTCGTTCTTGATGCCGCTCAACGCCGAAGACGACATGGGGGCCGTGCTGGCGCGAGTGGCGCGAGGCGAGCACGTGGAGCACTACGAGACCGTGCGGATCGCCCGGGACGGCCGGCGGCTGGAAGTGTCGCTCACGGTCTCCCCGATCCGGGATCGAGAGGGGAGGATCGTCGGCGCCTCGAAGGTCGCGCGCGACATCACCGAGCGTAAGCTCCTGGAGCGCCGGCTCCGGGACCGCACGGAGCAGATCCAGACTCAGAACGAGGAGCTGGACGCCCAGCGCGAAGAGCTGCTG
>JAJFMS010000575.1 GCA_020696885.1 Armatimonadota bacterium
TTCGCCTCCCCGCAAGAACGTCATCGTCCACCACACAGGACGGACCGGGGCCTGGCGACCTTCTTTACCGCGAGCACAGAAGGCCGAGTCCGGCACCTGGCGTCACCGGACCGACGCGATGGCTTCTCCGACTTGCTGGCGACGACATCCGTTGAGTACGAGGTGGAGATTCTCGCCTGGGTGGTGCTCGCGGAGCATTATCACCTCGTCGTAGCGCCGCGGGAGACGGAGGTGATCGCAAAGTGGCTCGCCAGGTTGCACCGACGCAGCAGTACGCGGTTAAACCAGGATGAAGGCACCTCAGGTCGGCAGTGCTGGTACCAGTATTGGGATCGCACCCTCTGGACCGAAGGGGATCTCCTTTCCCGCGTCAACTACATCCACGCGAATCCCGTGAAGCACGGCTACGTGACCGATCCCTCCGAGTGGCGCTGGAGCAGTCTCTCTCAATGGCAAGACGCGGACGAGAGCAGTGAGCTCGCTACCCGGATGCTGCGGTTCCCGCCTCCACGCAGGGTGCCAAACGACGACTTCTAGCTATCACAGACAGAGGAGCCGCCCCGGTGGCGCCATGCATCCGCTCGAATGCCGTAACCGTAACCGCCTGGTTGCCCGGAGTCCCGGAGCCATCCGGGCAGCACCTTTCGAAGACCGTGACTACATTCGCCTGGTTGCCCGGAGTCCCGTAGCGATCCGGGCAGCACCTCTTGAAGACGGCGACTACATTCGGTAACACGTGCCCGGATGGCTCCGGGACTCCGCGGCAATCGCTCGACGACAAGCACTGTTATCCGATGGTTGGCAATTCGCTCACTCGGATAGCCTCCTACCAAAGGCGGCGATCGACCTGGGGGAGGCCCGTTCACGGGCGGCGCGTGTCGCCAACCCCAGAGGCAACTGAACTCCACCATGAGCGTCTACTTCGTCTACCGCAGTCATTACGCCGGCCCGACCTGTCAGCACGTCCGCCGGTTCGAGGACGAGTCCGTCCTCGCGTGGTTCCAGGCCCGCTGGGAGGGCGCGGCGGACCCTGACGCGGCGTACGCCCGCGTGAAAGAGCTGCTCGGCACGGACGTCTACGGTTTCAACTCGCTGTTCACAGCAATCGCAGAGTCCTCCCTGCCCTGCCCGAAGACGGCGCGCCAGCTTGCGGAGCTGCTCGAAGAGCACCTCTACTACGAGGGCGAGCTGCTCTGCAAGCCGCACGCCATCCAGGTGCTCACGGACGACGATGAGCTGGAGCTCTCCTACTACTTCTTCGACGACCACTACCTGGAGCGTCGGCCCAATGCGACGGCGTACCTGCTGCGAGAGGACTGGCGCCTACCGGAGGGCGCCGCGGAGGGGGCCGTCAAGCCGGTGGCGACCAGTCGCGTGCGTCCTTCCGGACACGGCGAGGGAACGGTTTACCTGGCCTTCATTGCGTACTACGACTCCGGCAGCCTCTCCGACCAGGAGGGCGGCTACCGGATCCAGGGCATTCACTTACCAGAGCTCTGTCGTTACCTGGCGGCTCACTCGCCGCAGGGCGAATGGCCGTTCGAGCTGCTCCTCCTCCGCTCCCAGCTCACCGCCGACGAGGCCGGAAACCCGCTGTCCCAGGCGCTGGAGGCTTGCGGTCGCCTGCCCCTCGTCCATCTTTACGACGATCTGGGTGACGGCGACTCGCTTACCGGCGGGCCCCAGTCCGCGCGTGAGGTGGTAGAGTCGCACCTGGAGGAGTCGGGGGAGCAACCGGAAGAGCGCAGATCCCTCGTCCAGGTAGAGGAGCACGTCGCCCAGCTCTGCCTCCACGTCGACCGCTGGGGCGACCGCGATCTCTACCACCGCTGGATCCTTTTCGACGACCTGTGGCTGGCGGCGAACCCCGCGCTGGGGAACGCGATCCTCACCTACGTGAAGCGCTGGGATGTGCTGTAGCGCGCACGGTCGGAGGGAGACCCGGACCGAGCGTCGCTACGCATCGTCCCCGTGAAGCGCGCGCCAGGTCTCGGGGCTCTCCGCCTTCAGAGCCGCCCTCCGCTGCTCCTGTTCCGCGCTCCACGCCTGCCAGGACACCTCCGCCAGCTCATCGATGTCGGACAGGTCCCCTTCGCCGCGCTCGGCGGCGGTGAGTAGCTCCACCGCCGCCCGGATCCGCGCTACCTCGCCCCGAGCCGGCATGGCGTTCGGCCCGGTCAGGAAGTCGAGACGCGCCTGGGCCGCTTCCCGTGGCGTCTTGCCACCCGCGTTAGTCGATAGGGGATCCGCTCCGTGCGCGAGGAGCAGCTTGATCACGGCCGGCCACCCGTGGTAGAACGCCGCTCCATGGAGTGGGGTCTGTCCCGAGCTCCGCAGCCGGGTCCCCATTTGCCCCGTGCTCGAACAACAGCCGGAGCTGCCGGATCACGGTCCTCTCGTCTCCGTGATCTCCAAAGCTCAACACGCGGTGGGCCGCGGGCTCGTCGCCGGCCGGATCCGGGTTGGCACCGGCCTCCAGGAGCACGGCCAACACTTCCAGCTGCTGCTCGCGGCTGATCCGCTGGTATCTCCAGTCGTAGAGGCTGCCCTGGCCCAGCGCCAGCGCCTTATCCAGAGGGGAATCGTCGGTGTCGGGAAGATACCGCGCGTCCGCCCCTTGTGCTAGCGCCTCCCGGAGGCCCACCGCGTCGCCCGCGTCGATCGCCGCCGCCAGCGCGAATGCTGCAGGCGTGGGCTCCAGGGTGGCGGCATCGCCGAAGACGATCAGGTCGATGCGTGTATAGTCCACCGGCTTGAAGGCGACGGCGTCGCGGCCGTAGACGTCCGCTTGCCCGTCCGCGGAGCGGTGAATGAGCACCGGAAGGTAGATGCCCAGCTCCCGTGCCAGCGCGTCTTGCGCGTCCTCGCCGCGCTTGAACTGCCTCAACCAGTCAGGGTCGAAGCGTGTCCCCGTAATCACCGCGGGGAACGCATCCTTCCGCAGGTAAACTACGGACCGGCCCTCGGCTGCGAGGAATCCACCGCACTCAAACTCGAAGAGGGTCTCCTCGCCTTCATACGCCCACGCGGAGAGCGTGCCGTGCACCCCACTGCACGAGAACAGGGCGGTCCGGCAGTCGAGCTTCGCCGCCAGCTCCTGCGCCCATTCGTAGTGAAGCCCGTCACCCACCAGATAACACCACGGATGGCCCGCAAGCTGGATCACCAGTCCCCACGATCCCAGCGGCCGGGGTATCCGTCCGGCGAATAGATCCGCCGCCGCGTCTCGCCGAACGCCCCCGATCCAGCCCGTCTCCAGCATGAAGTCGAGGAGGCGGTCTGCGTCTCCCGGCCCACCCGGCGCTTGGACGAGCAACGCCGTCCAGCTCGACGACAGGTGACGCGAGAGCCCCCGGCGCTCCGCAAGCGGCACCGCGTTCCGTTTCGCCCGCGCCGGTTTTGGCGCCGAACCCGTCTCTCCCGCCTCGTTGTGCTTTGCCATACACACCTCGACTCGTTACCAGCACGATGCCCAACCAGGGCAACTATCCCCACACGGCAGCAACACACTCCAGATACTGCGCCAACTCCTGATGCCCCGCGTGTGCGGCCCAGCCCGCAGGGGTGCTGCCGACCTTCGGATCGCGGAGGGTCGGGTCCGCCCCGCGGGCGAGGAGGAAGTCCACCATCTCCCGGTGGCCGTTCAGCGCCGCGTAGTGAAGACCGGTCCCGGCGAAGTCGAAGCCCGGCGGCACGGTGTTGATCTCGGCGCCCTGCTCCAGTAGTAGCTCCGCGGCCTGGAGCCGGTGGTGCATGCAGGCGTAGACGAACGCGTTGTTGAGGACGCCCTGCGGAGTTCGGTCCCAACCGTCGATGTTCGCCTTCAGCGCGGTCTTGACCGGGCTCGGATGGTTGGATGTCAGCCCGTCTCCGAACGGCCAGGCGATACCGCCGGCTGCGGGCTTCAGCGTCCCGTCGGCCTCGAAGAAGCCCTCGATCAGGTCCGTTCGCCCCAGCCCGGCGGCGACGCGCAGGTTCTGAATAGCCGCGCCGCGTGCCAGCAGGAGCTCGATCACCTGCTGATTGGACCAGTAGAGCGCCTCTTCCAACGGCGACCAACCCCCACGGCCATCGATGGCCGCGCCGGCGTCCAGCAGAGCAGCGGCGGCCACGGCGTTATCCATGCTTGCCGCCGCCACCAGCGGCTCGTCGATCGCCGCGCCAGCCTCGATGAGCGCCTCGACCATCTCGACCTGGTTCGGCGCCTCACCGGCATCCACCGCCAGGCACTGCAGCAGCGTCGGGTGGCTGCAACCGGAGCGAGCGGTCGCGAGGCTGGGGTCCGCAGCCAGCAGGGAGCGGAGGCAGTCCAGGTCCCCGGCCTTGATGGCAGCGGCTGCAGGGCGAAACCGGGCGTCCATGAAGCGACCTCTTTTTCTTACGGGGTTGCACGGATGAATTACGGGGTATGAACTTAGTTACGACAGGCTCTGAGTTTCTAAAGCCCCTCTCCGAGGCCCCAGGATACCCGGCTGTCGCCCTTGCTACTTCGCCCTCTCCGGACCCGGTCCCTTAACCCGCGTCGTCGCCCTTGCGTGGTCTCGCCTTCGGTTGCCGGATCCGGCTCTACACGGCTCGGAAACTGCTCTATGACCCTGTTACGGAACTGCGTTCGCCTGTTCTTGATCGGCCTCGTCACCCTCGCGCCCACTGCCGCTCGGGCGGCACAAGATTTCGCGTTCGTGCATGATCGGGGGACGCCAAACCAGGTCTTCGCCTACCAGTTGGCTTCCACCGGCACGCTCACCCCGGTCGCAGGCTCGCCCTTCTCCACGAGCGCCGGGGCCGCCGGCGCGCAGTTCTGCCGGGGCAATTGCCAGACCGCAGCCTACGCTCCCAAGCGCCAACTGCTCTTCGTGACCGGAAGCGTGGGGATCTCCGCGCTGCGCGTGGGTACCAACGGCGCGCTCACCGAGGTTGCCGGCTCGCCCTTCGGTCCCGCGGGGGATTACATCGGTATCGCAGTCGTCCAGAAAGGTCGCTCGACGTTCGTTTACGCTGCGGATGTAGACAGCAGCCGGGTACGCGGCTTCAACGTCGAGACGTCGGGAGCCCTCACGGAGCTTTCCGGCTCGCCCTTCGCCACGGGAGCCACGCCGGTAGCGCTCACGGCGGGGGCCGGGAAGTTGTTCTGCATCACGCAAAGCGCGCGGTTGGTGGAGTACTTCACCGTCGCGACCAGCGGCGCCCTCACCCGGGTGGACGACGCTTCCGTGGGAACGACGGGGGCGTTCACGCTTTACACAGACCCGAAGGCCAAAACGGTCTATGTGCCCGAGAACTCCGGCGGCAACGAAGTGCTCGCGCTAAAGGTGGGGAAGACCGGACTGACCACCCTGCCGGGGTCGCCCTTCTCCTCTGACGTCTCCACTTCGAGCGGGCTCGTATACAGCCCGAAGTGGGTCGTGGCGATGAGTCTGACCTCCGCCGTCGGCACCGATCTGCAGGTTTACAAACGGTCCGCGAAGGGCCCTCTGCAGAAGGTGGTGACCCAGAGCTCCGGCCTCCTCGGAATCCGCTCCGGGGCGGTGAAGGGCAAGCTGCTGGTGCTCGCCAGCGATGATGGCGATGCGGTGCGGACCTACACGGTGGCCACGAACGGAACCCTGACCGTGGTCGATACGAAGCCTGCCGCCGCTCTCGACTTTGCCAACCAGGTGCTGATCCTGCGGCGGTAACGCGTTACTGATGGGAGTGGTAACCACTAACGGGGACGGAGTAATGGAGCGGTGGAGTAGTGGAGTGTTGGGCCCATTGCCCCACCACCCCATTACTCCATCACTCCTGGGGCCTCACCCTACGCCAGCGCGTCGCGGCAGTACTTGATGGCGCGGGCGAGCTCCTTCATGCGGTCGGAGCCGGCGGGGACCTTGTACTCGAACTCGATGGTAGCCTGGATCGGCCACTTATTGTCCCGGATGAGGCGGAGCACGTCGACGATCGGCGTATCGCCCTCGCCGAACGGGGTGTTGGGGCCGTTGCCCTTCTTCCGGTCCTTGATGTGCACGTGGGTGACGCGGCGGTGGTGCTTCGTGATGAACGGCACCGGCGAGCCGTGGTCCCCGGCAACGAAGTGCCCGATGTCCACGTTGGCGCCGTTGTACTCGGCGAAGGAGAACGCCTTCTCCCAGTC
>JAJFMS010000576.1 GCA_020696885.1 Armatimonadota bacterium
GGAGCTGCGCCAGCGGCTCCGTGAGCAGCTCTTCCCGGCGTCACTGCTCGTGGACCGACTGGCGGCGGTAGGCGCTCCGACGTCTCCGGAGCAGATCGGCATGACCCCTGCCCGCCTTCGAGCCAGCTACCGGAAGGCCTATCACCTGCGCCGGCGGTTCACCGTGCTGGACCTCGCGGTGCGCACCGGCACGCTGGACCTTGCGCTGGAGCGCCTCTCCCCGGCGTCCTGACCTCCCTCTCCCCCCTCCAATCCGCATCTATACATTGCGAACTAAGTTCGCATTCGTGGACCGCCGCACCTTGACTCGCTCGGAGGGGCGCGGTACAGTACGCTGTCCCCGCCCCTCCTTCCAGGACCCAGCCGTGCCCGAGATCGAACGCGTCATCGAGCAGATCGTCTCTCAGCTCCCCGGGTACGCTCCCCGGCCCCAGCAGCTCGAGATGGCGCGCACCATCACGGACGCGATCAACCGGGGCAAGCACGCGTTGATCGAGGCGGGCACCGGCAGCGGGAAGTCGTTCGGCTACCTGATCCCGCTCATCGAGAGCGGTAAGAAGGCGGTGATCTCCACCGGTACCATTGCGCTGCAAGAGCAGTTGCTCTTTAAGGACATCCCGTTCCTGGCGCAGGCTTACGGCAAGGAGATCAAAGTCGCGCTTGCCAAGGGCCGCTCCAACTACGTTTGCCTCCGGAAGCTGTACGAGCTGCACCAGTCGATCTCGCCGGCCGATCCAAGCCGTGCCTCCGTGAGCGAGCTGATCCAGCTCAACGCGCGGAACGTCTGGAGCGGCGACCGCGCGGACCTCCCGTTCAACGTGGAGCACCGGCTCTGGGCTGACTCCCTGGGCTCGGACGGCGAGGACTGCCTGGGACCCCGCTGCCACAACTGGGACTTCACGCCGCACCGCACCGCCCGCATGGCGTGCGACGACGCCCAGATCATCATCGCGAACCACGCGCTCTACTTTACGGATCTGGCCACGGAGGCCGGCATCCTGCCGAAGCACGACGTGGTGGTCTTCGACGAGGCGCACCATCTGGATCGCGCCGCGGTGAGCGCACTATCCATCCAGTTGACCCGCTGGATGAGCGGCAAGCTGCTCCAGCGGGTGCAGCGCCGCTTCTCGGACGTGCCCGCCCGCGTGATGGACGTCATGCAGACCGCGGAGTCGGAGCTGATGGATGCCCTGTTCCGGCGCGGCAAAGGCCAGTTCCGGATCGAGCGAGACCCGGTGTTCGAGGCGAACACGCACCAGATGGCCGAGGCGCTTTCCCGCCTGGCGCAGTGGCTCGGCTCCGTGGACGCGGGCCAGATGACGATCCTCGACTCTGACCCGGCCATCGAGAAGCAGCAGGTGGAGCTGCTGCGAGATCAGATGCAGTCCGTAGCGTTGGACCTGTCCGCAAAGTGGGAGCACTTCTCCACGCTGCGTGCCGGCGACCGTCGCGCGAACTGGCTGCAGGTGGACCCCTCGCGCGACTACTACGAGCTGAACTCCGCGCCCCTGGACGCCGGCGACGCGCTGGGCCCGATGCTCTGGAAGACGCGCACCTGCGTACTGACCTCCGCCACCCTGGCCGTGGACGGCAAGTTCGACTTCGTGAAGCGAGAGCTCGGCTTGCCGGCGGACACGCTGGACCAGGTCCTCGGCTCGCCGTTCGATTATCCAAACCAGGCGCTGCTCTACGTGCCGCGCACCGTGCCGATGCCGAACGACGCGCGGTTCACCGAGGCGGTGTGCCCGGAGATCGAGCGGATCCTGGCCATGACCCGGGGCCGGGCCTTCGTGCTCTGCACCTCATACCGCTCGCTGCGGGAGATCTCGCAGACGCTGATGCCCCGGCTCCCCTATCCCTGCAAGACCCAGGAAGACCTGCCCCGCGCCCGGCTGGTGGACTGGTTCAAGTCCACCCCCAACGCGGTGCTGTTCGCCACGGCTACCTTCTGGGAAGGGGTCGACGTGCCCGGTGACGCGCTCTCATGCGTAATCATCGACAAGCTGCCGTTCTCCAGCCCGGACGAGCCGGTGGTCCAGGCCCGGACCGAGCAGATGAAGGCGCGCGATGAGGACTGGTTCGGCGGCTACGTGCTGCCCAAGGCGATCCTGGCCCTGAAGCAGGGGTTCGGGCGCCTCATCCGCACCTCCACCGACACCGGGCTGGTGGCGATACTCGATCGCCGCGTGGTGACGATGCGGTACGGCGAGGTGGTGCTCCGCTCGCTGCCGCCGGCCCGCCGGCTTTCGGCCCTCGCGGACAGTCTGGAGGATGCTTTCAGTAGCTCCGCCCCTCGATCTGCCGACAATCGCAACCGGGCCGTGGCGCCTGGTTATCAGGGCAGCCACCGGAATGCCCCGCCGGAGGACCTGAATGCTGTCCTCGGCGAGCCCACCTGGGATTAAATGGAACCGATTCTCGAATTTCTCCGCAGCCTCCACGGCGAACACCTCAAAGACCTGATCCAGGCCGGAGGCTTTGCGCTCCTCTTTGCCATCGTCTTCTCCGAGACCGGCCTGTTGGCCGGTTTCTTCTTGCCGGGGGATTCGCTGCTGTTCGTGGCCGGCTTCCTGGTCGGCTCCGGCAAGCTCCTCCCCCCTTCCCCGCTCCCGCAGGATCCCCTTACCGGCATGATCCTGCTGAACGTGCTGTTGATGACGGCGGCGTTCCTGGGCAACACCACGGGCTACTGGGTGGGCGCTAAAGCCGGGAGAAAGCTCTTCGACCGGCCTGACTCCCGCTTCTTCAAGCGCGAGCACCTGGTGAAGACTCAGGAGTTCTACGACCAGCACGGCGGCAAGACGATTATCATGGCGGAGTTCATGCCGTTTGCGCGCACCTTCGCGCCGGTGGTGGCGGGGATCGCGCACATGCCCTACGCCCGGTTCATGAGCTTCAACCTGGTGGGCGTGGTGGTGTGGATCTTCTCGATGACGCTGCTCGGGAGCCTGCTCGGCGGGGTGCCGCTGGTGCAGAAGCACTTCGAGAAGGTGGTCGTGCTCATCATCCTGCTCTCCGTGGCCCCCGCCATCGGACACCTCCTCAAGGCGCGCAAGGGAAAGCATCAGCCAGAGCCTGGCAGCTAACAGACGTCGCGCACGGCCGGTCCGTGGAGCGAGACGAAGCGCATGGTGCGCTAACGCTCGCTCTGCGGACGCCACGCTGGGGCCTTCTTCAGCACCAGTGCCGCGTCGAAGTAAGGGGTTGTGGCCGAGCGTTCATCCAGATCGTTGACGCTCTCTTCCAGCTCGAAGCCGACCACCCGGTGAAGCAGGGACAACTCCTGGTAGGTGAAGTCCCGGCACGGGTCCAGCATCGGCGCCGCGTCCGGGCGATCCAACGGCTGTGACGCGGTGACCCCCACCTGCAGGATCGGGTCGTACTCGTCTACGCCGGCCCACTCCTCGCCGTTCCAGGCGTAGGTGTAGGTCTCGCCGGGGCCGGCGTCCGGGAGCTTGAACAGGCACCGGTGCTCCACCAGGAACCGGCCGTCGTCCCGCAGGTGCCGGCGGATGGCGTGGAGGCAGTCCAGGTGGTCGTCGTGGTGGAGCAGGTACTTGAACGCCTGGTCCATCATCACGATTAACCCGAACCGCTCCGGCAGCTCGAAGCAGCGCGCATCCGCCACTTCGAACCGGACCGAGCCGGCCAGGTCGCTCGCTCGCGACGCTTCAGCTTGCGCTCGCTGGATGAAGGCCGGGTTGAAGTCCAGCCCCACCACGTCATAGCCGGCGCGTCCCAGGGCCAGCGCCACCCGGCCCGTACCGCAGGCCAGGTCCAGCACCGGGCCGCCGGTGCGCCGCGCCACCTCCAGCACCAGGTTCAGGTCCGGCAGGTAGTCGTACGGCCGCTCCACGCACTGCTGCTCGGCAGGGTACTTTTCCCAGGCGGTCGGAAGGCCGCGGACCTCATGCTCGAACGGGGACCAGCTCCCCCACCCACGCTGCATCTCAGTCCCCCCAGATTCCGACTGCGCAGGCGAGCGAAGCCAGATCATTCGTGACCACGTGTCACCTATGTGGCCAGTCTGATC
>JAJFMS010000577.1 GCA_020696885.1 Armatimonadota bacterium
AGGCGCTTCGCCCCTGCATGCCGCATCTGGATTGGGTGATGCCGAGCGAGGAAGAGGCGCAGCAGCTCACCGGCCGCGCCGACCCGGCCGAGATCTGCGCGGCGCTGCGAGCCCTCGGAGCTGGCGCGGTAGTGCTGAAGCTCGGGGAGCGCGGCTGCCTCTATTCCGGCGAGGAGGGGCTCCTCGCCCTGCCGGCGTACGAGGTCCCGGTGTGTGAGACCACGGGCGCGGGGGACTGCTTCATCGCGGGCTTCCTCCACGCGCAGCTCCAGGGCTGGGACCTGGAGCGAGCGCTCCGCTTTGCGAACGCGTGCGGCGCCCGCGCCGTGATGGCGGTGGGTGCGGTCACCGGCATGCAGCCGGCGGCAGAGATCGAAGAATGGGCGAGCCGCCTTCCGGCTCGGGGAACCTGATGAGCGAACCAATCCAGGGAATGATCGTGGCCAGCCTGACGCCGTTCGGCGCGGGCGGCGGTTTGAACGAAGCGGCCGTGGCCGCGCACGTGGAGTATCTTGTGGCTGGAGGCATCCCGGTCGTGGCGCCGGCCGGCACCACCGGCGAGTTCCTCTACCTCTCCGAAGAGGAGCGCGCGGGCGTGGTCCGCGCGACGATCGCCGCTGCGCAGGGCCGCCTCAAGGTGATCGCCGGCATCTGGGCGCTGGACGTGGACGGCGTCGCCCGGCTCGCGCGCGCCGCCGAGGCGAACGGCGCGGACGCGGTGTTCCTCACCACGCCGATCTACTACCCCGCCGGAGACGAGGCGGTGCTGCAGTGGTACCGCGCCGCGCGTGAGCAGACCGGCCTGCCGCTGTTCGCCTATAACATCCCGCAGTACGCGGTCAACGGCGTCTCCACGGCGGTCCTCCGCCGTCTGCTGGACGAGGGCACGGTCCAGGGCATCAAGGACTCCACCGGCAAGGCGGACCGCGTCCAGGCACTGCTGGACACCACCGCCGGCCAGGCCGTGGTCTACGGAGCCAGCGACTCCTTCGCCTTAAAGGCGCGTCAGATGGGCGTGGACGGGTTCATCTCCGCCCTCGCGAACATCTTCCCCGCCACCTTCGCCCGCATCTGGAACGGCGACGCCGAAGCCCAGGCAGCCATCGACACGGTGCGCACCGTGGTGAAGGGCTATGGCGGGATCGGCGGCCTCAAGGGGTTGCTGCGCGCCAAGGGCCTGGACTTCGGTCCTACCCGCCTGCCGTTCGGCAACCTCTCCGCCGAGGAAGAAGCGGAGCTAGCGAAGGTGGCTGAAGGGTTGGATTAGCGCGTTTTGCTGCGCCGCTCCCGGAGACGAGTGGCCACCAGCGAACGCCTCAAGAGACGGCTGCCTACGGTTTGCTAGCAGAAAAAGTGAGCCGTAGGCAGCGGCGGGTAACCTCTGGGTGGACACCGTGTTCGCTCACGACCACCCGTCCCCGAGAGAAGGTCGTCTGTCGAACCGCTCCCGCAGCCCGACCGCGCCAAGTGCAGCCACCAGCGCGACCAGCCCCCACACGGCGACGGCAGCCCGGCCATCACTCGCGGGCTGTGGGGTCGAAAATGCCGTCGCACCGGGTTGCTCCGAGAAGAACAGGACCGGGCTGCTGACCACCCCGTCGGAGACGATGCTCGGCTGCTCCTCGAAGCGGTGTCGGAACCGATGTCGGAAGCTGTGGGGCCGGAGCCGACCGATCTCAACCGCGGCGGCGTTCACGGCCACCACCGCTTCCTGGGTAGACCGCGCGTGTGCCCGGATCACGATCCGCCCGTCGGGGTTTGCCCTTTCGGCAGTGAGCATCGGTCCCGGCGCGGCGGCCCCGATCTGTTGGGAAACCCGCTTCTGGAACTCGCGGGACTGGATGATCGCAGCCGTGGACTCGATCGAGGGGTCGTTGCCCTGCAGGTGGAGGGCGCAGATGCCGTCGGTCTCGACGACGAACTGCGGCATCCGGAACGCGGCGGTGGCAACCGGCGGAACCGGCCGGTCCCGGCTCACGCAGACCCCGGCGGTGAAGCACGCGGCGAACACCGCAACGAACGTGAACTGATGATGCTCCAGCAGCCTCAACATCGCGTCCCTCCGCTCCGACCCCTCGGCCGGCTCGCGCCAGATCCACCGGCTTGTACTGCCGTTAGACGACTCATCCGGACAAAAGGGTTCGCTTCCTGCTTCGGTGCCAGCGATCCCAGCCGGCTTCAGCGGGCTTCGTACGTGCAGCCACGCGGCTTCAGCCTGGGGCGGGTCGGCGGACGCTAACCGCAGGACTCGCACCACATCTTGGCCAGCCGGCTCTCGCTCCCGGCCAGGCGGTGCCGGGCCCAGTCCCGCGCCACGCCGATGGTGGACTGCAGGTCAGGGTCGAGAAGCTCCACTTCGGGTAGATGACCGGATAGGTGTGCTTCCACAGCGGCAGGGTCCAGCATGCGGCCGAACGCTGCGCGATTGGCCTCCGCCGGGGTGAGCTGCTCCAGATAACTTTGCGGGACGATTTCCGGATTCCCGTCCGTGATCAGCACCCACTCCGCCAGCAACAGGCAGTACCGGGCGCGAATGAGGGCGCTGCGGCTTGACTTCCACCGTTCGAGGACCGCTGGAAGACGAGCATCGAAAGCCACCAGGAAAGCGAAGAACTCACGCACACGCTCACCTTCGGCGGTGGGGTCCGGGTCGGCCATCAGCCAGCCCGTCGCCGCGCATGCGTAGCGGAACAGGGCGTCCCGCTCCTCCGGCCGCATCGGCTCACCGAGCACGTCGAGGGCGCCCGGGACCGTGCTGGAGGTCAGCAGTTCCGGGCGAGCGGCGAGCAGGAGCTTATGGAACAGTGCCTCGGCATCCCACGCCCACACCCCGCATTCCAGGCACAGGTCCAGCATCCGGGGGACGTAGTGGGCGAGCGCCGGCCAGTCACCCCAGGTCCAGTACGCGCTCATCAGGACCGAATAGAGCTGCTCCGGCGGCAGTTGTTCCGGCGGCGTCGCGAGGAACGCGGTCATCTCCGCGACGGTGAAGTCGACCGTACAGTACGCCAGATCATACGGGTGAGGTCGAGGCCGCTCTCCGAAGATCCGGCCAAGCTCCCTCCGCGCGGCAGCGAGCTTGTGGGCAGCGGCCTCCCGTGGCGACCCCGCGCGGCGTCTTATAATCCGGATCGTCCGGCGGCTCGACACGGTTGGCTCACGGCGCCTACGGTCGGCGCGCCGCGCTCAAGCGGACCGTGTGCTCCGCGGTGCCGGCCTCGTTGGTGAGCGGTAGGCGGATCCGGAGCCGGCCTTCGCGGGGGAGATAAGCGAGGTCACTGGCCGTCACCGCCTCCACCGTGACCTCCGCGGCGCCGCTGCCCACTACCAGTGAGGGAAGCTTGCCCTCGGCGGCCGCGAGTTGATAGCTCCGATCCATCGTAATCGGCTGCCGCTCCGCCCCCGCCTGCCAGTACCACCCGCCGAGGCGCACGGGGATCGACAGATTCAGGAATGCCGGGCCGCCGGCCTTGCCGCGGCGGCCGACCACCTTGACGGTCAGGTCGCTCGTGCCGGGTTTCACCAGCATCGACACGGCGCCCTCCGGGTTCTCGATCCGGAAACGCCGCGCGTCGCCTTCCGCGGTCAGAGGGCCGCGGATCGGGATCTCCGGCTGACCTTCGGCCTGCACCGAGATCCCGCCCGGCTTCTCTCCCAGAGTGGAGAGCAACTCGCCGAATACGGTCAGCCCCAGGACCGCACCCTGCGGCCCGAGCGCGAGCTGCAGGTCTTTCCCGACCGCCTCGCCCCGACCGTTCGCCGCGTCCGCCGCCCCGGATTTCGCGGCGAGGGCCAGCATCTGTGCGATCCCCAGGCTCAGCTTCGGCTTCTCCGCCTGGTAGCGGTCCTCGGGCAGCGCCCGGATGAAGTCCAGCATCTTGAGGATCCCCTCGGCGCTGGGGGCTCCGGGCTGCAGGGCCGCGTCGGCGGGCGGCAGCACCGGCGCGACGACGGGTGGCGCACCGGGGGCCGCGGGAGGTGCCGGCGGAGCGGGTGCCCCGGTAGCGATCGGAGGGAGCGGAGGCAGCCCT
>JAJFMS010000578.1 GCA_020696885.1 Armatimonadota bacterium
GACCGGCTGCTCCGGCAGGAGTCACTGCTGGCCACCTCGGTGCAGTCGGAGCGGCTCACGCGGGTGTGGCTGGCCGGCGCCGCGGTGATCACCGGCCTCGGCGGCTACAAGCTGCTCGTGGCCCTGGCGAAGGGTCGTCACAACGTCGGGTTCTTGCTTTTGATGGGGATCGTCGCGCTGGTGGTACTCACCCTCCTCTGCACCCGGACCGGCCGGCTGAGCGCACGCGGCAAGAGCTACCTGGAGCGCCTGCAGCTTGCCTACTCCGGCCTGCGGGGCTCGGCGCGGGAGATCGCCGTTGGGGGGACCAACGATGCACCGCTGCTGCTGTTGACCAGCGTGTTCGGGGTCGCCGTGCTCCAAGACACCCAGTACTCCTACTACCACCAGATGTTCCACCGGTCCTCCGGTGGCGGGGGAGGTGGAGACAGTGGCGGCGGCTGCGGGAGCAGCGGAGGCGGCTGCGGCGGTGGGGGTGGCTGCGGCGGCTGTGGAGGCGGCGGGGATTGAGCCGCATTGCCGCCCTCCCCACCCTGGGCGCCGGGCTGGGGTTCCGCGAGCCGTTCCGGGCCGAGCTGTTCCGAAGCCCGGGCGCGGTCGACTTCCTGGAGATCGTCGCCGACCACTACCTGGAGTCGGCGCCGGAGAAGCTCGCCGAGCTGGATCTCCTCGCCGCGCACTTCGCGCTGATCCCGCATGGGCTGGATCTCTCCCTGGGCTCCAGCGAAGGCCTCGATCGGCACTACCTGGACCGGCTGGCGCGGCTGGTCCACCGGCTCGACCCTCCCTGGTGGAGCGAGCACCTCAGTCTTACCCGGGCGGGCGGGGTGGAGATCGGGCACCTCACCCCGCTCCCGTTCACCCATGAGGCGGTGTCGGTGGTGTGTCGCAACATCGCGGCGGTGCAGGCGCGCATCGAGACGCCGCTCATCCTGGAGAACATCACCTACCCGTTCCTGCTGCCCGGCTCCGAGCTCACGGAGGCGGAGTTCCTCACGGAGGTGGTCGAGCGGAGCGGCTGCGGGCTGCTGCTGGACGTGACGAACCTGTACACCAACGCGGTGAACCACGGCTTCGATCCCTACGCGGCGCTCTCCGCCCTGCCACTGGAGGCCGTGGTCCAGCTCCACTTCGTGGGCGGGTACGAGGAGCATGGAGTGTTGATCGACAGCCATTCCCGCCCCACGCCGCCCGCCGTGTGGGAGCTGATGGACGCCGTGCTCGCCCGGGCGCCGGTGAAGGGGATCATCCTGGAGCGCGACGAGGACCTGCCGCCATTTGCCGAGCTGGAAACGGAGGTAAGCCGCGCGCGCGATCTGGGCAGGAAGCACGGCCGGTGGGACTGAGCGAGGTCCAGGGCGCCCTCGCCCGGCTCTATACGGACCGGACGCTGCGAGAGCGGTTCTTCGCGGATCCGCCCGGTACCGGCGCCTCGCTGGGACTCGCTCCGGACGAGGCGGTGCAGCTCGCCGGGAGCCGCGGGCCGATCGAAGCGTTTGCGCGGTCGCTGCAGGCGAAGCGGCGGGGCGACACGGCGCGGATGCTGCCGGCTACCTGCCGGGAGTTGAGAGAGCGGTTCGGCCCCCTGTTCCGGGAGTATGCGACGGGGGCGCCTCCCAACGGGGTGCGGAAGACGCAGTTGGACGCAGCGCGGTTTGCGGAGTTCCTGGCGCACGCATTGGGAGCGGACCCGGCCGCACAACCCGCCGTGGAGTTGGCTCGCTACGAAGCGGCGTGGCTCCAGGCGGGCGGGCCGGAGCGCTGTCTGCTGGTGCGCTGGTTCCGGCTGCCGGTCCATCGGATGATCCGCGACGAAACGGCGGAGGCGGACGGACAGCGGTTCGTGGGGATCTGGCTGCGTCCCTGGCCGAATGGCCGGCTCCGGCACTGGTGGCTGCGAGTACCCTGCGCCCGACGGCGAATCCCGCGAGCGGGCGAGGGATTGAAATCGACTCGCTGATCAGGCGTCATCGCGGACGCGGGGCGGCGTCATTCCGAACGGCGGATTTCCCCCACCCTCTGGAAACCCTACTTGCCCCGGAAGCCCGCGGGCGCGGCGGCTAGTCCCGGTTGGCGAACTCTTCGTAAAGGCGGTCCGCCTCGATCGAGGTCATGTGGCCATCGTGGGCGACGAGGCGGTAGCGGAGGTAGAGCGGCTCGCCGAACTCGATGGTGTGCGGACCCTGGGCCACGATGCACGGGTTGAGCATGTGGAGGTTGCGGACCACGTGCCACGTGCTTTGCGGGTTGTTCGGGTGGTCCATCACGGTCACACCGTTCACCTTGCCGTCCGGCGTGGTGTAGGTGAGATCGTACCACTTCGAGGCCGGCCAGTTCGTGTCCGCCTGGTCGAACACGGAGTTCGGGAGGTTCAGCACGCCGTCGGGACCGGTGAGCAGCACCTCGCCGCGGGGCAGCGCGCGGTAGCAGAAGCCGCCGAACGGGTTCTGTGCGATCACGGCCGGCTTCCGCCCACCGACGGTGTACTTGAAGTCGTAATCGATGACGTGGCAGCTCGGAGCAGCGCTCACGGTGATGGTGACGCGCTCTCCGAGGACCCTTTCCTCCTCGGCCCGCCAGGAGTTGATGGCCCGGAGGGTGCCGCGCTCCTCGGCTTCCTCGGTCATCCGGGCCTCGCGGCTGAGCAGGTGCCGACCTTCCTTTGGGGCTTTGGCGCCCCAACCCCACCAGTCGCCGTCGCGTTCTCCATCCACCGCCACCCAGGCACAGAACACCCCGCGATGGTGCGGGTGATCCTTCGGCGCCAGGTCGGTAACGATCTCGCCGGCGGGCGTGTAGATCGGGTGGGTGTAGCACGCGCCCTCCACGCTCGGGGCCGGCTCACCTTCGATCGGCTGGCGCAGGTACCGGAGCACCGGCTTCCCGGCCGGGTTCGTGATCAGCACGCGGTCCACGTCCGTGTCGCCGGTGAAGACGCCCACACCGTCCTGCGCCCGCGCCTCTGTCAGCCAGAGCGAGGTGCCTGCCGCTAGCGCTCCGCCCAGCAGCAGCCGGCGGTTGATTCGTCCGTGATCCATGCTCGTCTTCCTTACTCTCGCCTGCGCTGGTAACTGATCAGTGGTTGCCCGTTCAGGCTTGCGGGGTGATAATCCTCGACTTCCGGGGATCTCAGCCGGCCGTAGGTGCTTGCGCGGCTGCGATTACCTGCGCCCCGATGGCGGAGAAGGCGCGGATCCGCTCCTCGTCCGTGGCGTATGCGGTGTTCGGACGCCCCGTGGCATCCACAAAGCCCGGCTGGCCCTGGCTCGTCAGGTGTTGGTGGGCGGCCACCACGCAGGCGCCCTCCCAGAAGATCGCCTGCAGCTCCTCCGGTACCGGCTCGCCGCCCAGGCACTCCGGCTCCAGCGGTACCAGGTCCAGCGTGTTGTGCTCCGTGCCTGCGGTAACCACCAGGCCGGCGGTGCGCAGGGCGCGGGCATACTCGGTGAGCACCTCGGGCCGGTTCCGCAGCGGGATCAGCTCGGCGCCGTAGATCCCCCGCGCGCGGATCGCGGTGATCAGCGCTTCGACCGGAGCCTCGAAGGCGCAGATCGGGCTGGCGCCGTCGGCCAGGATCGGATACCAGGGGATGCCGCCCAACGCCAGCACCAGGCGGTAGGCGTGGTCGAACCCCACGAACGTCTCGCGCTCGTAGGCGGGCTTGCCGGCTTTCATCAGGTGGGAGCGGATCTCGTTCTGCACGGACACCGCGTCGCCAGGTTGCTTGGAGGGCGCGCCGAAGAGCCGCTCCAGCACCGCCGGGCGCTCCTCTTCGGAGACCACGCGGAACAGCTCTTCCTGGAACGCCTGCGCGAGGTGGCGCTCCTGAAGGTAGACCGTCTCCAACGGGCTGCCGTGGCGTCGGACAATCCGCTGCTTCAGCGCGTCCTCGTCCAGGCCCAGGTCCACCCCGGCGGCGGCGAAAACCGCGTTCAGCCGCTCTGCCATGCGCGTCATCCGCGCCGAATCCTGGTCGCGGATCTCTCCAAGCAGCGCCGCGGCCTCGGCGCCCGGGGGCGAG
>JAJFMS010000579.1 GCA_020696885.1 Armatimonadota bacterium
GACCAGGGGACCGGCGGCGCGGGTGCCGGCCGGCGCCAGCACCGCGGCAAGCGCCAGGAGCGGAAGCAGGGAGCGTGTCATGATGGCGATTACTCGTCGCGATGGACCGTGTCCGGAGAGAAGGCGGGAAGGCACACGGCCACGTACTCCGCGCCGTCCGGTCCCGGGCTGCTGTACTGCACCCACTCCCCGGCGGAAGTGATCACCGCCTGCCCGGCAGCCACGTCGAGTACGCCCTCCCGCGTGGCGATGCGAAGCTCGCCGCGGAGGACCACGGTGTACTCGTCGAACTCCGGAGTCTGGCCCGGCTCTGTCCAGCCACTGGGGCTCTGCATCCGGGCGATGCTCACGGCCGAGGTGCCGCTGTTGACGCGGCCCACGAACTCTTCAATCAACTTGGGCACGTTGCCCGCGGCCGAGATCCGGGTGGGGGAGGGGATAAGACGAGGCATGGGAATCGAGGGGTCCTGGTCAGAAAGCCCGACACCCACGTCCGTTCCATCCCTCCGGCCGCATCTCCTTGTGCCACTCGTCGGTGTTCGGTGTGCGGCTGGCGGTGATCGAACGGGCCACGAGGGTCCTACCTCCCGATTTCTGCCATTGCCAGCGAACCGTAGGCAGCCGCCTCGTGCGGCGTTCGATCACGACGACCGCTTCCGGGAGCGGCGAGTCCCGCTTTCGAGGCTGGGGCGACCCAGTCAAGCATCGCCATCCCACAGCCTCCGGCCCCTCTCCAACAAAGTTGGGGAGGGGTGGCCGAAGGCCGGGGTGGGGTCACTAACCACTAACCACTAACCACTAACCACTAACCACTAACCACTAACCATCACCAGCACCGGATTCGTATGCTCGGCGATGGAGCGGAGGAGAACGGTGGGATCCACCGGCTTCCCGAACCAGTCCGCAACGGCCATCGGGCAGAGGTGCTCGTTGCGCCACATCGCCGAGAGGACGATCACTGGAATCCGGGCGAGCGTGCGGTCCCGCAACTGCTCGCGGCGGAACTGGAACCCATCCAGGATCGGCATCATCAGATCCAGCAGGATCAGATGCGGGGCAACGTTGTGCCGCAGGTAGTTCAGCGCATTCTGCCCGTTGGGCACGGTGACTACCGTGTACCCTTCGTTCTCCAGCAGCTCAGCCAGCGTCTCGGCGAGGAGGGGATCGTCTTCCACGACAAGGATCGTGCGGCGTACTGCGGAATGGCTGGGCATTTGGGGGCTGGCTCGGAGGGGGAGGAACGGATCACTATCCTCTTTGTAGGGTAGCAACCGTTGCACGCCCCTCATCCTTTTAGCGGACCGGCGCGTCCTTCTTTCGGAGTAGACCCCGCACCGGAGCAGCCGGCGTGGCTCGGTGGGGTCGTTATCAGCCGTACATGAAGAAAGGCCTGCCACTCCTGGCAGGCCTTTCCCATCCCGAGTGCTGGGTTGCCTTGCGGGCCACCCTCCGGGGTACCGCTTGCTTAAGCCGGCTTGATCTCGACGGAGGCACCCACTTCCTCGAGCTTCTTCTTCAGCGCTTCGGCATCGTCCTTGTTGACGCCTTCCTTCACCGGGCTCGGCGCGCCGTCGACCAGGTCCTTGGCTTCCTTCAGTCCGAGGGTGGTGACCTCGCGGACCGCCTTGATCACCTGGATCTTCTGGGCGCCGGCGCTGGTGAGGATGACGTTGAAGGAGGTCGGAGCCTCCTCCACCGGCGCAGCCGCGGCGGCCACGGCCGGGCCGGCCACGGCTACGGGAGCCGCGCTGACGCCGAACTTCTCTTCGAAATCCTTCACGAGCTGCGCGAGCTCGAGCACGGAAAGCTGGGCGATCCCTTCGAGGATCTCGTCGCGAGTAAGAGCCATTGTCGATAACCTTTCAACCGCCGGACAAGCCGGCAAACTGGAGATGTGAGAGCACAGCGGCTCCCGGTTAGGCGCCCGCGCCTGACTTCTGTTCGTGGACCGCCTGAAGCACGCGGGCCATGTTGCCCAGCACGCCCTGCAGGCAGTACGCCATGCTGCTCATCGGGGACTGGAGGGTGCCGGCGACCTGTGCCAGAAGCTGAAGCTTCGGCGGCAGCTTGGAAAGCTGCTCCGCGCCGGCCGCGTCGAACACGCGACCATCCACGATCGCACCCTTAACGGTGCCCTTCTTCTTCTCCCGGATGAAGTCCGAGATCACCTTCGACGGCGCAACCGGATCATCCAGTGCGAACGCCACGGCGGTCGGCCCCGCCAGGAGGCTCTCCGGATTCTCACCCCGCTCCGCATACGCCAGGCGGAACAACGTGTTCTTCACCACGTGGTACTCGGCGTTTGCATCGCGCAGTCGCCGGGTCAACTCCGCCTTCTCGGCCACGGTGAAACCGCGGTAATCGGTCAACACCACGCCGGCGGACCGGTCCAGCAGGTCGCTCAGGGTTTCCACCTGGGCAATCTTCTCGGGTTTCGGAGCCCTCTTCGGGATCACTTTTTCTACGCTAATCGTACTCACCCCCTCTCCCGCAAAGCTAAAAGCTTGAAACGCAGAACGTCCCCGCCTTCGGGGAAGGCGAGGACGAAAAACTGACACAGCGAGGGTGGTGAAACCCTTCGGTGGTCCAGCTTCGGTCATCACCTCGGCAGGCTGTTCTTCGGTCACACCCGGTCTTCGAGTGGACGCCTGCGGTCTACGGCGGTTCCGTTGCGGATATTCGGCTGTCGGTTCGCAGTGTAACCGGGATCAGTCTCCGAAGTCAACCCCGGCTTCCGCCCTGGAAACAGAGCTCCACCACTCCACCACTCCACCACTCCTGCCCTTCGCTCACCGCCGCGGCATCTTCTTCTCCACCTCCGGTCGGGCTCGCTCCAGCTCCCGCTCGGAGACGCCGAAGGCGCGCAGGGCGGTCAGCGCCATCAGGGTATCGCCGGCCGGAGCCATGTGCACCTGGTCGGAGGTCAGCTTCGCGCCGCTGGAACCGTTCTGCTTCCACGCGTCCATAAACGCCGCGTTCTGGTCGGCCAGGGTGGCGCCGTATTCACGCGCCAGGTCCCGGAGCGTGTCGTTGTAACTGGCGACCTTGAGGTTCCGGATGCTGTTCGGCTGGTCCTCGAAGATCGTGGTGGTAAACATCACCACCTGCGCGCCGGCCTTCGCTGCGGCCTGGAGCATCGCTTCCACATTCTTACGATACTGGTCCAGCGGCACGCGCCGTGGGCCGTATCCGGCTGGATGCTCCGGGGTGAAGCCGTGCCAGACATCGTTGATGCCCACGCTGATGGTTACCAGGTCCGGCTTCTTGTCCAGCACATCCCGCTGGAACCGTCCCAGCATGTCATTGCTCTTGTGGCCGCTGATCCCCGCGTTCACTACCTCGATCTTCCGCCTGGGGTAGAGGACCTGCAGGTACTCGTTGATCTGCCACACGTAGCCGCCCGGCCGGGCTCCGCCCTGGGTGATGCTGTCGCCGAGGGTGACGATCCGGTGCACCTTCTTCAGATTAACGGTCCGTGTCCGGTCGACCGCCGCACTCGCGGGGACGGCGAACGCGCTGCCCAGCGCGCCGGCCAGGAGGAGACTACTCAACAAGGTTCTTCGGGTCATTCCAGCTTCCAATCCGCAAATGGTCCATCGGCGCCGATCCGTCGCGCCAGCGCTACTGCGCCGTACATTCCCTCACCCCTGCCCCCAGACCTCCCAACGCTCCAACCGGGCACGCCCGGTCGAACCCCTCCCAATCCCACCTATCCCGTAATCCTGTCCAAACCTCTTCCTTTCGCGTTCTTTCGCGCCTGCCCTCGGCTGCCGGTGCCAGGGTGTTTCGGGGGCAACATCCTACGGCATCACCTCGGCGAACCGCGCGGTCTCCCGGCGGATGTCTTCCCGCTCCCACTCCGCCAGCACCGGCCCTTCTGGGTCGAACGTCGCGTCTTCCGGGATGACGCCCGTGTCCGCCAGCGACCAGAGCATCCGTCGGATGTAGCCTTCCAGCGGCGCGCGGAAGGTGGCCTGCGCGTACCGGTCCACGGCCCGGGTCAACCGGATGAACTGCTCC
>JAJFMS010000580.1 GCA_020696885.1 Armatimonadota bacterium
GGCTCTATCCCCACGCGCTCCGGGACCAGAACGCCTATTACTCGCCCCAGAAGCGCGCCATCCTGTTCGGCTATTTCCCGGCGGGGGATAGCGATCCCGGCATGGAGTACCCGGGCGGCGTGGTCTTCACCTGTCTGGCCCACGACATCATCGCCCACGAGATGACCCATGCCATCCTGGACGGGATGCACGTGAGCTTCATCGAGGCGACGAATCCGGACGTGCACGCCTTCCACGAGGCGTTCGCGGACATCGTGGCCCTGTTCCAGCGCTTCTCCTATCCGGAGTTACTCAAAAGTCAGATCGCTCGGGCGCGCGGCCGGCTGGATGCCGGCACGCTGATGACCCGCCTGGCCCTCCAGTTCGGGCAGGCCACCGGTCGGCATCAGGCGCTCCGAGACGCGCTGGGACACGTGGTTCGCCAGGCGCGCCAGAAGGGTACCGGCGAGTGGCGGGACCGGCGGGATCCGGACGAGATGAATGGGAGCTCGGAGCCCCGGACCACCATTGCCGACGCCGCCAGGGACCTGAGCGACGACGAAGCCCGTTTCCTCTGGAAACGGTTCCACGCGGATCCGCTCCTCGTGGCGAGCGTCATGGAGCCCCATGATCGCGGCTCCTTCCTGGTGGCCGCCGTTTTCGATGCCTACCTCTGCATCTACGAGGACCGGATCGCGGACCTGAAGCGGATCGCCACCGGCGGCACCGGCGTGCTGCCGGATGGTGAGCTCCACCCGGACCTCGTTAACCGGATGGCGGACGAGGCCGCCAAGTCCGCCCGGCACGTGCTGCGGATGTGCATCCGTGCCATGGACTACGTGCCCCCCACGGACATCACCTTCGGCGAGTTCCTCCGTGCGTTGATCACCGCCGATACCGACCTGGTGCCGAACGACGACCGTCGGTACCGCGTGGCCTTCATCGAGGCGTTCAGGAAGTGGGGCATCTACCCGCGAGACGTTCGTACCCTGTCGGAGGAGACCCTGCGTTGGGCCCCGCCGGGAGAACTGCCGGACCTTCCCTGGGCAAACTGCCTGCGCCCGATCAAAGAAGCCCTGCTCAACTGGCAGCCGGGCCAGCCTCGTGAGGCGATCTTCAACACGCTTCATCAGGCGTATCGGTTGATGCATCGCTACTTCCGGGAGCTACCGGACGATCCAAGGAAGAATGCGCTCCTGGGCGGTGTGGATACCCGCCGCTCCTTCCAGGTCACCAATCTGCGCCCGGCGCGACGCGTGGGGCTTCGCGGCGAGTTCCGGACCGAAATGGTGGTGGAAGTGGGCCAGCGCAGTGACGCGCAACTCTACGACGAGGACGAGCGTCGCGAAGAAACGATCCGGAAGCGCCGGGCTAATGCGGAGCGCCGGGACCGGGGCGAGGAGGATGAGCCGAACGAGATCCCGTTCCGCGGCGGAGTCACGCTCGTCATTAGCCTGGACACCTTTACTGTTCGGTACGCCATCTACAAGCGGATGGACAGCGAGCCGCGAGCCGCGCGCCAGCGGGAGTTCGTCCTGGGCGCGGGGGGCGGCAAGTCTTCGGACGCCGCCGAGTATTCCTCGGAGAACCTGCCCCTGGGTTGGTACTCGAATCCGGAGATCCGTGCGCGCTGGCTGGAGGAGCGGATGGCGGAGCGTGAGGCGATGCGCGCCTCGTCCTGCGCCTGCCGCCGAAAGAAGATGACCGAGTCAGAGCTCAAGGCCGCGAATAAAGCGAAGCGGGAGGGCTTTCCTGTCCAGGACTCCCTCAAGGAGCCGTTTGCCCTGCTGCATCGCAGTTGAACTCGAGGAGAGCGGACATGTCGGAACAGAACAGCCAGCGGCTCCGCGCGGACGGGGAGATCAAAGTACGGCTCTACGGGCAGGGCCTGGGGGACTGCTTCCTCTTCGCCTTCCCGCGCACCGGCGAGCCGGACCGACCCTGCTACCTGGTGATCGACTGCGGCGCAGCGATGAGCACGCCCGGCCGGGACGACCGCACGCGGAAGGTGGTAGAGAACATTCATGCCGCTACCGGCGGCCGCATTGACGCCCTGGCGATCACGCACCAGCACTTTGACCACATCAGCGGTTTCCAGGACTGCTGGCAGGAGTGGAAGAAGATCGAGGTGGACGCGCTCTACCTGCCCTGGACCGAAGCCACAGCCGAGTCCGGGGAGCACAAGAGCACCTCGAGCTTCCGCAAGGTGTTGGATCGGGCAGCCGCGGAGGCGGTGAAGCGGGCGGACGAGAAGGGTGTTCTGGGAGCCCAGCCCGGACTGCGAGCCCAGGCCGAGTTCCTGGGGGTTGAGACCGCCGAGACTGCGGGAGCTGTGCCGCTGAGCGGCCCGAACAACATGGACGAGACCATGGAGTTCATCCGCAGCCTCTGTAAGGATCCGGAGAAGATCCGCTACTTCCGGCCGGGAGATGTGTTCCGCCTGCCCGGGACGGAGTGCCACGGGTACGTGCTCGGCCCGCCGCTGCCCACCAACCTGATTCCGAGCGGCGAGAAGAAGGGCAAACCGTACATCGAGCTCCTGGTGGATGAGAGCGAGGGCGTGATGTACTCGTACCATCCGCTGGGCATGAAGTTGGACCCAGGTAAGCCCGGCGGTGACAACGCCTTCGCCCTGAGCGACGACCACAGCCTCCCCGCGTTGGCCTCGGCGCTCCTGGCCGACGCCATCGCGGATCCGGGCTACCGGGACGGAGATGACGCCTTCTCCCCGTTCGCGCCGTCGATCCGGCTGGACTGGGACAACGCGATGGATTCGCCGTTCTTCAAAAATCACTACGGCAGCACCGAACGCGGGGAGAACGGGAACTGGCGGCGAGCGGACTTCGACTGGCTGGGCGGCGCCGCGAACCTCGCCCTGCGCGCCGGGGACTTCACCAACAACGTCAGCCTGGTCCTGGCCTTCGACGTTCCCGGCTCGGAAAAGATGCTGCTCTTCCCCGGGGATGCGCAGGTGGGCAACTGGCTTTCCTGGCACACCATTCACAACTGGCGGTTCGTAGACGGCTCCGTGCCGGAGAAGGCGCCCGCGTCGAACGACAAGCAGATGCTGATGGACAACCTGCTCAGCCGGGTGGCGTTCTACAAGGTTGGCCACCACGGCAGCCATAACGCCACCATCCAGAAAGACGGGCTGGAGAAGATGACCCGCGATGACCTGGTGGCGTTCATCCCGGTCAGCATCCCCGTGGCGCAAGACCTGATGGGCTACTGCCCCATGCCGTTCTACCCGGTGCTCCGCGCCCTCCAGCAGCAGACGCGCGGCCGGACCTTCCTGCCTAACGGCAAGGCCGTAGGGCCGCATCCGCCGGGCTCGACGGACCAGTCACTCCTCACAGCCGCGAAAATCGTGCCGTCCGCCGAGACCTTCCCGCCGATCATGGACGGCACAAGGACGGCCATGGAGCAACTTCATCTGTATCTGGAGTTGACGGTTGCGGGGCCATAGCTCCCCGTCTTACCAATGAACCAAGGCGGGGAGGCCGTGTCTGGCCAGCCCTGGTAGCGGCTCAACATGCCGATCGTGGCCGGGCTGGATACGAGTGCTTGCCGGGATCGCCGCGGAACCAACTCCCCCGCGACCTTGCGCTCGCTACCGGCTCAGGCCGCCTGCTGGAGGCGGGACGCGGTTTCCTCGTCCTCGATCTGAAGGTCTAGCTCCAATTCTTTGGGGAAGGTGATGCCGAGGTTCACGGCGTGGGCGTAGGGGAACTCGAAGCCCCAGCGGATCCACTCGTCCCATTCGGCCTCGGGCGCGCTCCGCTGCCCGATGATCTTCATGATGCTGATGCCCTTGCCGGCCTCGTAGGCCCGCCGCACCTGGCGGATGTGGTCTTCCATGCTGGCGACCGGAGGCTCGCGTCGGCCGGCGGGATCGAGGTCCATGATGCTGCCTTCCAGCATGATCCCGCCCTTATTCACCGTGGCGAGGATCACCTCGATCTCGGGTCGGGCCGTCACGGCGTCCATCACCGGACCGGTGTAGAGGTGCGTGGAGCAGCCGACCACGCGCACCTTGGGGCTGGTCACGCCGTGCAGCAGGATGACGTCCAGGTAGTCCGTGCCCAGATCGGTGAGGGCGGCGTCGATCCGCTTCCGTGCGGCTTCATAGCCGGCTTTAACAGTCTTTGTCTGGAGCACCACGCGGCTGCGGTCTACCCGCCGGAACGCGGCGGCTACGTGCGGATGGGAGCCATAGCTCTCCGCGGTGTCCCAGAAGGTTACCCCGTGCTCGAGGACCTGTTCGAGGAACTGCCCGCCGGCTTCGGGGTCCGGATAGGCGCCTTTGAAGTGCCCGGTACCGATGCACAGGCGGGAGACGGTGAGGGCGGTGTCGCCGTAGCGAGCATACTCCATCGGGGAACCTCCGTTCGGGTGGCGGGCAAGGCGCCGGAGGGGAGTTGGGCGGCGCGCCGCGACGGGCGCGCCATTCCCAATGGTTCCCCCAGGTTCACGATCGTTCCTCCGCTGCGCGAGCGCCGGCCGCGCTCCACGGAGGTCGCCGGCGTCGTGAGCACCGGCTTCGTGGGAGCCTACTTCTTCGGGAGGATGATCTTCTTCTGCTTGATCATCTTCTGGTACGTTTCCGAGGCCTGGCAGTCGGCACAGATGTCCACGTAGTTCTGGAACCCGTTCCAGCCGGCGGGTGCCACCTGGACCATCGAGACGAGATCCTTTTCGTACTTACACAGTATGCAGCGCTTCATGGAAGAGTTGAACCTTTTGCTCCAGTGTCGCAGTCATGCCCGCCCTGGCAAGGGGAATGGCCGACACTATAGTGACTTTACCCCCGATCCTCTTCGGATAGCCGTATTGCGGGGCAAAAAAGGGAGCCGCTGGGGGTTAGCGCGTCCTCCCCCACCCTACCCGGAGCGGCCACCGGTCGGCCTGAGCACCGCTCAGGC
>JAJFMS010000581.1 GCA_020696885.1 Armatimonadota bacterium
GTCCTTCTGGATCGGATACCCCTGCCGGGGGACGACACGCGAGGCGCTGGTGAGGCCGACCACCTTCAGGGCGGCGCCGGCCTGGAGATACTCCTCGAGCTTCTCCTTGCCCATAAACGCGCCTTTGTCCATCTTGACCGTCCACATCAGCCCGGCCGAGAGCGGGTTGACCTCTTCCCAGATCTCATGGCCGTAGAGGACGTTTCCGGCTTCCACCCGCAGCACGTCCCGCGCGCCGAGGCCGCACGGCTTCACGCGGTCCGCACCCGCTGCCAGCAGCGCGTCCCACAAGGCGGCCGCGTCCCCCTGGGTGAACAGCTCGAAGCCGTCCTCTCCGGTATAGCCGGTCCGGGACACCACGCAGTCGATCCCGGCCACCTCCCCCACCGCAAAGCCGAAGCGCCGCAGCTCCGCCAGTGGGCCGCTGCAGAGCGGCTGCAGGATCTCTCCCGCGGCCGGACCCTGGAGCGCGATCAGCGCGGTGACGTCCGAGGAGTCTTCTAGCGTGACCCCGGGAAGGAGCTTGCCGGACAGCCAATCCCGGTCTTTGTCCGTGTTGCTGGCGTTCACCACGACCATATAGCTCTCGTGGTCCACGCAGTAGACGAGGATGTCGTCCAGGATCCCGGCGTCCTGGTCCAGGAGCAGCGAGTAGTGCGCACGCCCCGGCCGCAGGCGGGAGACGTCGTTGGTGGTGACGGAGTTGAGCCAGGCGAGTGCGGCCGGACCGGACACGTGGAGCTCACCCATGTGGCAGACGTCGAACAGGCCCGCGGAGCTGCGGACCGCCTTGACCTCGTCGATGACGCCGGAGTACTGCACCGGCATCTCCCACCCGGCGAACGGAACGATGCGAGCGCCAAGGGCTACGTGACGGTCATACAGGGGGGTGCGGCGCATGGGCGGTTAGACCTCGGGCGGGTGGAGTTCGTGGTCACCGGTGTCTGGGCCGGGACGCCGCCGCAATTATACCGCGCCGAGAGTACACCACGGGGGAGGCGAGTGCACCACGGAGACACGGAGACACGGAGAGAGAGAGGTGAGAGGTGAGAGGTAGGGGCACTCGGGAGACACGCGAGCCTCAAGGTATTTGGGTAGCTCCCCCAGACCCTGCAAGAGTTAACGCGATTGCAGGAGTCCCGCGACCCAGCGGGCCGGTAACCGTTCTGGACCTCAGGCGTTGAAGCATCCCGCCGATTCCCTCGGGTTCCCGATCCGCGGCTAAAACCGATCGCCGATCCCCAATCTGCGTCCATCCGCGTTCATCTGCGGCTAACAACGACTCTACTGGCTCGTGTCAGGGCGCTTCTTGCGAGGGATGGTGGCGAGGATCGGCTCGGACTTGCGCTCCGGTACCGGGATGATCGCCGGGGCGTCGGTTTCGGTGCCTGCCTGCATCGTCAGCGTGCCGAGTACGGTGCGGGAGTTCGGATCCACGACCACCTTCTCGATGCGCGCGCGCTTGAGCCGGGAGCTGGGTGAAGGGATGAAGACCATGTCCCAGGTCCCGGGTGGGATGGTGCGGGTCTCGAAGTAGGCGGGCATGCCAGGGGCGCCGGTTGGGAGGCTGAGATACAGCACCGTGCCGCGGTAGAAGTTGAGCGTGCCTTCCACCGGCGCGCCGTCCGCGTTCATGATCGTGCCCTGCAGCCAGCCGCCCTGCCAGCCGTGCGGCATATCAGCCTGAAGCGGGATCCCGGATTCGGTGTAGAACCGCTCCTCGCCGGCAGCGCAGCGCTGGAGCACCACGTTCACCTGCTTGTCATCGAACGAGCCCACGGTCACGCCCCAGATCCGCTGCGGCTTCCCGGCGGGCGCCGTCACGACTAGCTCATAACGACCCGGTAACAGGCCGCCGATGGTGTAGCCGGAGTTCTTGCCGGCGCGGAAGCGCGTAGCCACCTGGCGGTACTTCCCCTGGAATCCGACGAAGACGCGAGCATTCGCCGGCTGCCCGTCCGAGTAGGTGACCAGCCCGCTGATCTTGCTGTCCCCCACCTGCGCCCGCGCCGGCTGCACCAGCGCCAGCAGACAGAATGCGGTGATCCAGAATGCCGTAGCTCGCATCGATGTCCCTCCGACTTCCGTTCGGTCAATGGCCGATTGTACCACGTGGACCGAGCTCGTTCCATCACAAGCCCGCTGCAGTAGTCCTCTACCCGGTCCTTTCACTCCTGCTCACCTCCCTCACGCTATGCCCAGATAAGGATACGATTGCACGAGTAGGCGGGTGCAGCGATCACGGGAGGTTGTGATGCCAGAAGTTGGTGAACCGGCTCCGGACTTCGAGCTCCTCAACGGCGCGGCAGAGTCGGTGCGGCTCTCGGATCTCCGCGGGAAGAAGGTGGTTCTGTACTTCTACCCCCGGGATCTCACGCCCGGATGCACCCAGCAGGCGTGCGATTTCCGGGACCAGTACCCGGAGCTGCAGGCCGCCGGAGCGGTGGTGCTTGGCCTCAGTCCGGACAGCCCGAAGAGCCACTCGAAGTTCACGGCCCGTTACGAGCTGCCATTCCCGCTGCTCGCGGACCACATGTCAGCGGTGGCCACCGCCTACGGAGTGTGGCAGGAGAAGTCCATGTATGGCCGGACCTACATGGGGATCGTGCGGACGACCTTCCTAATCGACGAGGAGGGGCGAATCGCGCGGGTGTGGCCGAAGGTCAAGGTGAAGGGTCACGCAGAGGAGGTTCTGGCGGCAGTACGCTCCTGATCTCGCGGGCGAGTACGCAGCACCGCCGCTTCTGGCGCGAACGGATCGCGTGACCGTGCCGTTCGGAATAAGCCGAACTACCAGGCTTCCACCGGCCCCTAACCCGGTTGGCGGGGACCGCTCGGCAGCGGATCTCCTCGCCGGGAGCCCGTGATGCCTCGTTTCCGCCCGCCCGTCCGACTTGCCGCTGCACACGCAGCCCTGCTCTTCCTGCTGGGTTCGCCCGCAGTCCCGACCGCGCCCGCAAGCGCCGCGAAGCCCCCCGCGTTGACGCTGGTGCGCCAGGGCGGGAACCTGTATCTCCACGACGGGAAGGGGCGGCTGCAGCTCGAAGGCGACTTCTCCACGGTCATTCGCTCCGGCGGTTGGGAGCTCGTGCTGCCGTACCGCCGGAAGCCGGAGCCGATCATCCAGTTCCGGAAGAACGGCAAGACCGTGCGCCGGATCCCACTGGACCGCGTGCGCGACCGCTGGCTGCAGCAAGACCGCGTCTGGGGCTCGGCGAAAGCTGCCAAAGAAATGCGCCGCATGCACAGGTCCGGCGGCGGTGTGACCGGGGCACTTTCGGATGTCCAGCCGGCCGCGGGTGGCTGGGTTGGGATCATCAGTTGGGAGTTCGCCGGGCCGTCGGGGTCTCCGGTCGGCGCCCAGCACCTGGTGCGAATCCGGGCAGCAGCGGATACGGAGATCGTGCCGGTGCGGCGGCTCCGGGGCGACCAGACGGAGCCCTACAGCCGTCCATTCCCGCGCCTGTTCACCTACCGGGGGCTCCTGCTCTGGGAACCGGGGGAGCTGGTGCGGATCGGCGGCGACGGCCTGCGCAAAGGCCGCCTCATGTCGCTGCCGGACCAGCTGCCGCCCTATGCGCTGCTGGCTGGCCGGTGGCTGGTGCGGCAGCGGAAGCCCGAGGGCAGCGGAACGTTCATCGAAGCCGTCGACCTGCAGCGGCGCCAGGTGAAGCCGCTGGTCGTCGAGCCGCCGGTGCCTGGGAAGTTCCGGTTCACCGACATCCTGTCGATGGACGTGGATTCCGGCACCATGGTGCTGGGGTCCGCCGGCGGGAGCTCCACCCAGAACTACTCGCTGCTGTCCGTGAGTACCGGCCGGCGGCGGGAGCTGGCGGTGCCGTGGGCTCGGGGGATCCGGCAGCCCTGGCACGGCTACCTGGTGGCGGAAGACGAGCGGGGCTACGCGGTCTACTCCCGCGACACCCTTAAGCTGGTGGCGCGCCCCGCGATGCCGTGAACCCGGCCGGGGCGGCCTCAGGCCGCCGGGAAGAGCAGGTGGATCACGTTGTC
>JAJFMS010000582.1 GCA_020696885.1 Armatimonadota bacterium
CAGCGTCACTTGACCAGTAGTACCGGGCACTGGGCGCGGTGCGCCACTCCGTCCGAAACGCTCCCCAGGCGAGCTGCCTTCTCCTCGCCAAGGCCGCGGCTCCCCATTACCACGAGGTTGAAACCCCGCGTTTCCGCCGTCCGGACGATCACCGGCACCGGCTCACCGGTCTCCTGGAGCACCTCGAAGGAGAGCCCAACCTCTTCAACGGCGGGGCGCGTGCGTTCGATCACCGCCTCGTGCAGGGCCTGCACGTACTGTTCGACTGCGGCGGCCGGCAGCGTCGGCGCCCCCGGAAACGCCGCCACATCCCGCGGCGCCTGACTGACGTGGAGAAGTGTGAGCGAGGCCCCTTGCGCCTTCGCGAGCTCCGCCGCGGCGCGCGCCGCCGCCACGGAGCGTTCGGAACCATCCACACAGACCAGAATTCTACTGAACATCGTTTTCGCACGTCTCCAGTTGTCGGCGCATCATCCGCTTGCTGGGCGAGCAGTCACCCCGCCCCGTCACGGCGATGCTGGGGCTGTGCGGCCCCCCCGGGTTCTGAGCGCTCTGCCGACCTCTCCGAAGGATCGCACGGCCTCTTCACGGGACTATGCCGGGCTTCAGCACGGGCACATCTCCGTTCCGGAAATGGAGGTAGGCATGCTGTGGAGGGTTGTGCTCATGAGCCGTCGATCCACCTCCCGGCCGGGTTCGCCAGTTGGCGGTGCGGTCGGGAACGCGCCCGTTGCAGCATACCCGGTTTTGAGTCAAGTGTAATTCGAAGTGTACTCTGCCGGTGCTGCCCTGAACTCCGATGCCGACGTTGGGGCGCTCAGCCCGATTCCGGGAACACTGGACCTGGGGCGCCCGAGGTCGTGTTCTGATTCGTGTGACAGGAGGAACCAGTGAAAGTCAGCGAGATTATGGTAAAGCCGGTGGTGGTGGCGCGGGAGGCTGCAACGCTGGAAGAGGTGGCGCGCACAATGGTGGAGCACCGCATCGGGTGCCTGCCCATCGTGGACAGTCGCGGCCGGATGAGCGGGGTCATTACGGAGGGAGACTTCGCCGCGAAGGAGAGTGGCGTGCCCTTCTCGCTGGTGCGCGCTCCGCAATTGCTCGGGCAGTGGCTAGGTAAAGCAGATGCTGACCGCATCTATGCGCGGTCCCGCCAGCTTTCAGCCCGCGAGATCATGACGCCGCACGGCATTACCGTGACGGAGAACGCCGCCCTGGACGACGTGCTGGAGCGGATGCTGCGGCACCAGATCAACCACGTGCCGGTGCTGCGGGATGGGATCCCCGTGGGAATGGTCGCCCGCCACGACCTCTTGCGGTTGATGCTTTGCTCCGTGGCCGGGATCACCCGGCCCTGCCCGGAGGGCGGCGATATCGATGTGGTATCTTCGGAGACGGCGGCGCGCGTTGTGGGGTAGCCCCGGCCGACGGCACCGGTTAACCGGAATCCGACCACCTACGGCGCCGCCCGGACAGGGCGCGGATGGCCCGGAGGCGCGGGGAAGCGGTAGCCGGGGTGCGCAAAGGGACCGCAAGGCACCTGAACCACGGCAGGGGAGCTGGGGGACGTAAGGCGCCCTACGGCCTCCGCCGGGATCCCTATCTGCGTTCATCCGCGTTCATCTGCGGCTAATTCTTCTTCCCACGGCGCATGGCGCGGGCTACGTCTTGGACCGCCTGGGCGGCGCGTTTGTGCATGCTGTAGCGCCGCACCATCATGAGGTTCCGGGAGTGCTCAGCCGCGCCCCAGTCCTCGGTGATCGATAGCCGGTAGCCAGCCTTGGCCGCCGCCTGCGCTACGCGCTCGTCGTAGAAGCCGTTGCTGTAAGCGAAGTACGCGCGGCTGCCGCCGAGCTGCTTCTCCATCACCTGGCGCGCGGTCACCAGCTCCCGCACGAGCTGCTTGTCCGAGAGGTCCCGCAGGTCGGCCGGGTGGCTGGCGGTGTGTGGGTACGCCTTCACTAGCCCGCTCTGCTCCATCTCGCGGAGCTGCTCCCAGGTGCAGTGCGCCTTACTGGTCGGCTTCCCCACGTAGTCCGTGTGCACGAAGAAGACGGCCGGCCAGCGATACCGCTTGAGGATCGGGAACAGGTGGCGGTAGAGCCCCTCGTTGTTGTCGTCGAAGGTGAGCACCACCGCGCCCGGGGGGATCGCCTTCCCGGACTCCAGGTGCTCGCCCAGGACCTCCAGCGGCACCGGGGTTAGACCGTTCTTCTTGATGTCCCGGAACTGCGCCTCGATCTCCGCCACGGTGGTGTCGAACCAGACCTCTTTCTTCTTCGCCACCACGTCGTGCCACGAACGGAAGTCGGCCGGACCGGTCTGGTGCCGGAGAGGGGTGCTTTGCTCATCACTTCACCGAGAAAAATTCGCGGTCCGGGAGGGCCACGGCGGACAGGAAGCCGCCGTACGCCGCCCCGGTGTCGATGCCGATCTTCTCGGGCTTGTCGAGCGGACGCCAGGGGAGGTCACGCGGGTCCATGATCGGCCGGTCCGACTCGCCGTACTGGGGGGTGTGCCCGAAGACGACCACTTTCTCCCAGGCGTAGTCGGACTCGATGAACTCGCTGCGGATCCACTGCCAGGAATCCTCGTCGCACTCCGCTGGCTGAAGGCCCGGCTTCAGGCCAGCGTGGACGTAGATGCCGTGCTCATCCTCGTGCCAGTCCTTCAGGTTGTGCAGGAACTCGATGTGGGAAGCGGGCACCGCCTCCAGCCACGTGCGCGTGACCCGGCCGCCGGTGTAGCTGCCGATCGTCTCCAGCCCGCCGTTCTGCATCCAGGCGTCGAACCCGTAGCGTGGGCGGCGCTCCAGCGAGTCCAGCATCAGGATCTCGTGGTTGCCGCGGATCCCCACCACGGGGCCGTTCCAACCGCCGAGGGACTGCTCGATCACCAGGTCGATCACGCCGCGGCTGTCCGGACCCCGGTCGATGAAGTCACCGATGAAGATGAGGGTATCGCCCTCTTCGGCGCGCTCGTGCAGCTTCGGCAGCAGCTTGCGGAGCTTCGAGGCGTGGCCGTGGATGTCCCCAACTACAAACGTCCGCACGAGCGTACCCTATCCGATCTCGTAATCCGACACGATCACGTCCGCCTTGATCGGCGCGACGAACTGGTCCACGCAGCCCCGGTGCGCGGGGTGGGGCAGGTAGGCTTCCAGCGCGGCGCGGTCGACGAACCTGACCACCAGGCCGATGTCGAAGCCCTGGCCTCGATCGCTGAAGTTCACGCCGCAGCTAAGATCCACGATACCCGGAACCAGGTCCTTCAGCGCGGTCAGTTCGGACACCATGCGGGCCCGCTGTTCTTCCGTGGCATCGGGGGTGGTCTTGAACAGAACAACATGCTCTACCATACGCGTTCAACTCCTCTTACCGATAAACGATCCATCTTGAACCAGGGGTCACTCGACGGCGACCCCCAGTGTTGTCGCACACGTAGCGAACTGACGCCAGGTTTCCTCATCTACGAAGATGCCTTCGCGCATCCGCCGCTCTTCCGCGCGCAGCTCCGGCTCGCCCGGCATCATGATCTCCTGCACGCCGGGGGCGGGCGGCGAGGCTTTCAGGTGCCGCTCCAGAACCCCCACGTTCTCCAGGAACTCTTCGCGCGGCACGAACTTTTCCGGGTCCACCACGTTGAAGAACGCCGCGTTCCCCAGCCGGCAGGTAGAGCTGTGACTGCACCCGGCGCCGGAGAGCCCCCCGGCCAGGATATCCACCATCACGCCCAGCGCGTAGCCCTTGTGGCCCACGATCCCGCCGAACGGCAGGATCGCGCCGCGTGGGGTGGTATAGAGATCGTCGGGGTCGGTGCTGGGGCGGCCCTGGTTGTCGATGAGCCACCCCTCCGGCACCGGCAGCCCGGCGTTCTTCTTTAGCCGCACCTTCCCCTCCGCGACTACACTGGTGGTGATGTCCACCAGGATCGGGCGCTCCGGGCCGGGACAGGCGAACGAGAGCGGGTTCGTGGCCAGCCGCCCGTCGCTGCCGCCGAACGGCGCCACCATGTTCCCGCGGCCGTGGTTGTTCACCGTGGCGAAGCAGACCATCCCCGCCTCCGCCGCCAGCAGGGTATATTCGCCCAGCCGCCCGAGGTGGTTGCTGTTCCGGAGCGTGATCGTCCCCGTCCCGTAATCGCGCGCCTTCCGGATCCCCAGCTCCACCGCGCGCCGGGCCGCCACCTGGCCAAAGTTCCAACCGCCGTCCACCACGGCGGTGCAGGCGGTCTCGCGTAGAATCGTGGTGGGCGCGCCGGGAACGATGTCGCCGTCTCGGACCATCTTGGCGTACTGCTCCAGGCGGATGATGCCATGCGAGTCGTGGCCGGCCACGTTGGCCCGGGCGAGCGACTCGCCCACGATGGCGGCTTCCTCGGGCGGGCACCCAAGTGCGGCGGCGGTCTTGCAGGCAACTTCGCACAGCGCTGCGAAACTAAGCGTGGGCATGCGAGCTCCGTTTCGGGGGGAGTGGACCTTAACGGCGACCACTCCACGTAGTTAGGCGGCCGCGCCCCCCGTCCCTCTGGCCGTGCGCCGCCGCCGCGCCGGCGGAATTCACCACAAAGACACGAAGGCACAAAGCAGTGATGGAGTCATGAAGTGTTGCTGCCAACTACTCCATCACCCCGGTCTCCTCTTCGTGCCCTTGTGTCTTTGTGTTTACAGATTCTTCGCCGGGTCCGGCGAAGTAGCGCCGGCGGCTTTCCCCTTCCGATGCTTTCTTGCTATTGTTCTCGTGCCTGGCCCGCATGCGCCCTTGTGCTGGTGGCCGTATTTGTGGGCGCCGGATGCGACACCAGCCGTCCGGATACCGGGGCGGCCGGCGGCGGAGCGGATGGCGGGAAGGTCTATCGCCTCTATTGCACCGGGTGCCACGGCGACAACGGCAAGCGCGGTGAAGGCGAGATGGTGATCGTGAACGGGACGAGCGCCTCTGCGGACGAGCTGCGCACGATCGTGGAGCAGGGGCGCGGGAAGATGCCAGGATGGAAAAAGCGGCTGCGGCCGGACGAGATCACCGCGGTGGTGGAGTTCGTCCAGCGGCTGCAAGCCGGCGCGGGTAAGCGTTAAGGAGCTGGGGACCAGAACATGCCGGATTTCCTGAGGTCGCTGTTTACCGGCGACCCGTTCATGCCGCACATCCACTGCTTCCTGGAGAACCGCAGCCTCACCATTCTCCACGTGCTGTCCGACGCGTTGATCGGCATCTCCTATGTGGTGATCTCCACCACCCTGGCATATCTGGTTTACCGGGGCCGCCGCCACATCCCGTTCCATTCCATGTTCCTGGCGTTTGGCGCCTTCATCGTGGCGTGCGGGATGACGCACTTTATGGAGATCTGGACCCTCTGGACGCCCGCCTATTGGCTCTCTGGCGGGGTCAAGGCAATCACCGCCGCCGCCTCGGTGATCACCGCCATCGCGCTGCCGCCGCTGGTACCGATGACGATCAAGATGATCCGCGACGCCAATCTCTCCGAGCAGCGGCGCATCGAAGTGGAAGAGGCGAATGAAGAGCTGAGCCGGCTCAACGCGCGCTTGCAGGAGTTCGACAACCTCAAGACCCAGTTCTTCGCCAACGTCAGCCACGAGCTGCGGACGCCGCTCACCCTGATCCTCGGCCCCACGGACCGCCTCCTGGCGGCTCCCGAGCTGGGCGACGCGGAGCGGGCGGTGCTCGGCTCGATCCGGGAGAACGCGAACACCCTGCTCCGGCACGTGAACGACCTGCTGGACGTGGCCCGGATGGAATCCGGCGAGATGACGGTGCGCCACGCGAACATCGACCTCTCCCGGCTGGTGCGAGTGGCCGTGGCCAATTTCGAATCGCTCGCCCAGGAGCGGAGCCTGCGGTTGTCGGTGGACGCGCCGCAGCACCTCATCGCTCGGGTGGATGAAGAGAAGCTCCGGCGGGTGCTGGTAAACCTGGTCTCCAACGCGCTGAAGTTCACGCCGGATCGCGGTCTGGTGCGGGTCCGGGTGACGGAGTCGACCGGCGAGAGCGCCGGCGCCCTGATCCAGGTGGCGGACAGCGGCCCGGGCGTGCCGGAAGAGCTCCGGGAAGCAGTCTTCGAGCGGTTCCGCCAGGTAGACGGCGGCGCGACCCGACGGCATGAAGGTACCGGCCTCGGTCTCTCCATCGTCCGGGATTTTGTCGGGCTGCATGGGGGAACCGTCTCGCTGGACGCGGCGCCGGAGGGCGGGGCCCGGTTCACCGTCTGGCTGCCTCTCGGG
>JAJFMS010000583.1 GCA_020696885.1 Armatimonadota bacterium
GATCACGTGGGCGTGCACGCGCAGAAGCAGCCCGGTTACAGCTACGTGGGGGCCTCGGTGCTCAGCGGCCGGATCACCCCGCAGCAGATGCGCGCGGCCGCGGATCTGGCGGACCGGTTCGGCTCCGGCGAGATCCGCCTCACCGTGATGCAGAACCTGGTGATCGTGAACATCCCCAACGAGCAGGTGGCGTCCGTGGTCGCCGGGCTGGAGGCGGCGGGGTTGCCCGTGGCCGGGTCGCCGTTCTGGCGCGGCACCATCGCGTGCACCGGCACCGAGTTCTGCAAGCTGGCGATCACCGAGACCAAGGGCTTCAGCCGCTGGCTGGTGGGGCAGCTCGACGAGCGGCTCCCCGGCTTCGAGCAGCAGGTGAAGATCCACGTGACCGGCTGCCCGAATAGCTGCGGCCAGCACTGGATCGCGGACATCGGGCTCGAAGGCAAGAAGGTGAAGGTCGACGGCAAGATGGTCGACGCCTTCTATTTCTCGCTGGGCGGCGCGGTGGGGCTCCACCAGGGGTTCACCCGGCGCACCGGGTACCGGTGCGCGGCCGTGGAAGTGCCGGACGCGATCGAGCGCCTGATGAAGCAGTACCAGGCCGGGCGCCAGTCCGGCGAGAACCTGCGGGCGTATTTCGCCCGTCACGACGAGGCCCAGCTTCGTGCGCTTTTGGCCGGAGAGACCTCGGCCTGAACAGATCCGGAGCGGTGGACAGCGGCGGCCCGAGTGCGGCCGTGGGCTACCGCCAGGTGACCGAGCGCGCCGGACCGGGTCCGGCGCCGACAGCGACGCCTGTAAGGGCGGCGCCGTATTTCGAAAAGAAAGTAGCTTCCCCGATGAGTTCCCTGATTGCGCCGCACGGCGGCACATTGATTAACCGGCTCGCCTCCGAGAGCGATGCCGCGGCGATCCGCGAGCGCGCGGACTCGCTGCCGAAGCTGGTCCTCAACGGCCGCCAGGGCGCGGACTTCGAGATGATCGCCAACGGCGGCCTGAGCCCGCTCACCGGCTTCATGGACTCCGCGGCGTACCAGTCCGTGATCGATACCAAGCACCTGCCGGGCGGAACGCTGGCCTGGACGATCCCGATCACGCTGGCGCCCGAGGATAGTGTGAGCGAAGGCCTCAACGTGGGCCAGGAAGTGGCGCTGTACTACGAAGACGGCACCACGCTGGCCGGCGTGCTGACCATCACCGAGAAGTACCCGCTGCAGAAGGAGAAGGAAGCCCAGAGCGTCTACCGCACCACCGAAGAGGCCCACCCGGGCGTGGCCGCGGTCTACGCGCAGGGCGCCACCGCCCTGGCCGGAGACATCACGGCCGTGGCGCTGCCCCCGTACACGGACTTCCCGGAGCACCGCCTGACGCCGGCCGAGACCCGCGCCGCGTTCGCCGAGCGAGGTTGGAAGACCGTGGTGGCGTTCCAGACGCGCAACCCGATCCACCGTGCCCACGAGTATCTGCAGAAGTGCGCGCTGGAGATGGTCGACGGCCTGCTGGTCCACCCGCTGGTGGGCGCCACCAAGGGCGACGACATCCCGGCGGACGTCCGCATGAAGTGCTACGTGGCGCTGCTGGACAATTACTACCCGAAGGACCGCACCATGCTGGCGGTGAACCCGGCCGCCATGCGCTACGCCGGCCCCAGCGAGGCGATCTTCCACGCGATCATCCGGAAGAACTACGGCTGCACCCACTTCATCGTGGGCCGCGATCACGCCGGCGTGGGTAACTACTACGGCACCTACGACGCGCAGCTCATCTTCGACCAGTTCGCGCCGTCCGCCATCGACATCGTGCCGCTGAAGTTCGAGCACAGCTTCTGGTGCAAGGCATGCGAAGGCATGGCCAGCGGCAAGACCTGCCCGCACGACCGCAGCGAGCACGTGGCGCTCTCCGGCACCAAGGTCCGTGAGATGCTCCGCGCCGGCGAGGTCCCGCCGATGGAGTTCACCCGGCCCGAAGTGGCGCAGGTGCTGATCGGCGCCATGAAGGACGCGGGCGCCTGATCCGGGCGCTGCTTCGCGGGGAGTAGTGGAGTGTTGGAGTAATGGAGTAGTGGGTGGATCGCGTCCGACGGACGCTCCGGCAGCCCGTTACTCCAACACTCCACTACTCCATTACCCCCCTCCGATAGCGCGCGCTCGGCTGATCTTACCGGCGCCAGACCCTGGTTGAACTCCGGGGTCTGGCGCCTGTTTTATGACTGACTGTAACCCACAGAGGTCTGATCACGATGGGTTGGGAAGCCTGGTTGACCCTGGCAGTGGTGGCGCTCGTCTTCGTGGCGCTGGTCCGCGAGTGGGCGGCGACGGATGTGGCGCTGGTGACGGCCACCATCGTCCTGACCCTGGCGGGCATTATCAAGCCCGAAGAAGCGTTCAAGGGGTTCGCCAACGAAGCGATGCTCACGGTGGGTGGGCTGTTCGTGGTGATCGCCGCAATGCGCGAGACCGGGGCGCTGGACGCCCTTGGCACGCGGATGCTCGGAAAGGCGCGGACCGCGGAGGGCGCGCTGGCCCGGCTGGCGATCACGATGAACACCGTCTGGCTGTTCCTCAACAATACCGCCGTGGTGGCGATGCTCCTGCCGATCGTGACGGACTGGTGCCGCAAGCACCGCGTCTCCCCCTCCCGGCTGCTCATCCCCCTCTCCTACTTCTCGATTCTGCGCGGGATGGTCACGCTCATCGGCACGAGCACCAACCTGGTGGTGGATGGGCTCGTGCGCCAGGCGGCGGTCGATGCCGAGCCGCGGTTCCGGGCTGCACTGCAACCGTTCGGCCTCCTGGAGATCACCCCGCTCGGGATCGTCTGCACGCTGGTGGGCACCGGGTTCCTGGTCTGGGGCGGACAGCGGCTGCTGCCGGATCGGAAGGACCTGATCGAGGAGCTGAGCGAGCGGGTGCGGGAGTACCTGGTGGACATCCGCGTGGATCCCACCTGCCGCCTGATCGGCCAGAGCGTGGAGGAAGCCGGGCTGCGGCGCCTCCCCGGGCTGTTCCTCATCGAGATCACCCGCCACGACCAGGTCATCAGCCCGGTGACGCCGGACGAGGTGCTGGAAGCCGGCGACCTGCTCACGTTTACGGGCGTCGTCTCCTCCATCGTGGAGTTGGAGCGGATCCCCGGGCTGGTGCCGATGGCAGACGAGGCCTACGAGGCGCAGGCGGCGAAGCGGCGCGGGAGGCGGCTCTGCGAAGCGGTCCTCTCCCGAACCTCCCCGTTGGTGGGACGCACTATCCGGGGGGCGGACTTCCGGGCGCTCTACAACGCGGCGGTGGTGGCCGTGCACCGGAACGGAGAGCGGCTCAACGGGCGGATCGGCGACATCCGGCTGCACGCGGGCGACACGCTGCTGCTGCAGACCGGCGCGCACTTCGCGCGGGCGCACCGCAATGATCCGGACTTCATCCTGATCAGCGGCGTGGAGCAGTCTCGCCCGGTGCGGCACGACCGCGCCCCGATGGCGCTGGGGATTCTGATCACGATGGTGGCGCTGATGGTGCTGAGCGGCGTGCCAAAGGGCGCGCTGCCGTTCGGGCTTGCGGCGCCGCCGGTGGTGATCAGCGTGCTGGCGGCCGCGATGCTGCTCATCATCACTCGCTGCCTCTCCGCGTCCACGGCACGGGAGACGATCGATTGGGAGACGCTGGTGGCGATCGCCGCATCCTTCGGGCTCGGAAAGGCGTTGGAAAACTCGGGAGCCGCCAAGGCGATCGCCGATGCCGTGGTGGGAGTCGCCGGGGGGTTCGGTCCGATCGCGATTCTCGCGGCGATCTACTTGCTGACGCTGCTCTTTACCGAGTTGATCACCAACAACGCGGCGGCCGCGATCATGTTCCCCTTCGGCCTGGCGCTGGCTACCGAGATGGGGGTGAGCCCGCGCCCGTTCGCGGTGGCGATCATGTTCGGCGCGTCGCTGGCGTTCGCGGTTCCGATCGGTTACCAGACGCACATGATGGTTTACGGGCCGGGAGGGTACCGCTTCTCGGACTTTATGCGGGTG
>JAJFMS010000584.1 GCA_020696885.1 Armatimonadota bacterium
GGTCCGAAGATGGCAGTATGCGCCTGTTGGGTGGCCGGCTCCTTGCCGAAATACAGCGCCATCTGCGTCTTGTCCCGCTCCACCTTGCCGGTCTTGTGGTAATGAACCTGGATGACGACGTCCGCTCCTTTGGGCAGCGGCCGCGCCACGCCCTTGGGGAGGAAGCGCGGGAGGTTGCCCGGGGCCCACACGCCCTGGATCGAGACGCTGGGGATCTTCACGCCGCCCGGCCCGGAGCTGTAGCCCGGTCCCGGGTCCGCGGCATCCAGCTCGCGCCCCTTACCGCTCGTATCCACGAAGCTCACCACGTGGTGCACGACGCGAGCGTTGCCGGGCTTGAAATCCACGGCTACTACCTGCTTGCCCTCGGTCAGGCCGGTGGGCAGCACGAACACCCGGAAGTCGTCCGGCCCGCTGGCGGCTACCTCATACTCCTCTGGAGCCGTTAGCACCAGGTCCGGCTTGCCCAGCATCCACTCGTCCGACCACTGGCGGGCCGGGGCGGCCTGCTTGGGGTTGCCTTCCGGCATGCCACCATCCACCCAGGAGGCCAGGGTTGCCACTTCGCCATCCGACAGGCGGCGCACGTCCTGGAACTCGCCGTGGCCCGGCTCCGCCAGCCACGGGGGCATCTGCCGGTTGCCGGTGAACGCCTTGATCTCCGAGCCCCAGCTCTTTGCTTCCTTATAGGAAAGGAGAGAGAACGGAGCCACCTGCCCCGGGCGATGGCACGACTGGCACCGCTCCTGCAGGATCGGCGCCACGTCGCGGTGGTAGGTCACCTTGGCGGTCGTCGCCTTCTTCTCCGGGCGCGCGATCGCGCAGCCGAACGCCGGAACCTCCGCCACCTTCACCGGCTTACCCGCCAGCACCGCATCCAGCGCCTCGCGCAGGTCATGCACCCCAGCAGAGCCGCTCTTGGTGCGGCTCTTATACCGGTCGTCGATCCGGCCCCGGTAGCGAACCTCTCGCGCCTCGTCCAGTACGAACGCTTCGGGCGTCACACGGGCGCCCAACAGGTCCGCCAGGGCCTGCTTGTCGTCCTTTAGCACCGGAAACCCGAGGGAATAGGCGCGCGCATGCTGGGCCACCGCCGCGGCCGGCTCATCCGGGTTGGCGTTCACCCCCACTACCTGCACTCCGCGTGCGCCATACTCCCGCGCCAGCGCCGCCAACTCGGGGGCGTAGCTGTTGGCGATCGGGCAATCGGTGCCTAGAAATACGATGGCGAGCGCTTTCCGCTCCTTGAACTCCCCGAGGGAGCGCATGCCGCCGCGGTCATCCCGCAGTCGGAGTGATGCCAGCTTCCGCGCGGGGGCGCTTGTCGGCGCCGCCAGTGCGTGGAGCACCAGTGGGGGAGCGGCAAGCAGGGCGCCGGCGACCACCAGCAGGGGGAGACGGGCCGAAGCCGAGATACCGGCGCGGAGCGGCATGAGAGCATCCTCAAAGAGCAGGGGGAGACGAAGCGGTGGCGGTGACAATTGCTAGTATAGACACGCGGGGCGCGCGCGTAAGCGGGCGGGCTACGGCTCTTCGGATCGAAGCCTGCACTTCTCCACCCTAAGTTACCGCCAATCCCAATTCGGCTCCTCCTACCCGTTGACATCCCCGGCTCCCTCTGATACGATACGCAGGTTCGCGGTGGGAACTTCAGCCACGCTGAGGGAACGGCCCGGACTAGGACAACGTCCACAACGTCGCAAGCATTCTCTTCCACGGCCTCTCGTTGGCCGTTCCGAGGCGAGCAGTTTAGCCCCGGAACACTGTCGACGAATCACTGTGTCTCGCGGAGCGACGCCGGGAGACCGCCAGTGGAAATATACCGGTGCTCGAAAGGAGCCCGGCCTACCCTTTTAAGGTTAGGGCCCACCCAGATTGGGTAAGGGTCCGCCCGGAGAACGGGGTGTGTCACACCCCGCCGCAAGGGTGGTGAGGCGAGACGCCAGTTCGGCGCCTCGTTACGCTTGCGGCTGATTGCGTGACGGCTCGGACCGCGCCCAACATTCGGGCAATTTTACCGGGGCCAGCGGTATGTCTGGCGCATCACTTGCCGACCCCGGACCGCGGTGCCGGCGGGTGAGTTACAGAACGGGCATCGAGACGAACGGGAGCTACTATGGGCAAGCAGGCTTTTCAGCGCACAAAGCCGCACGTCAACATCGGCACGATTGGCCACGTTGATCACGGCAAGACGACCCTTACCGCGGCCATCACGCAGGTGCTCGCGTCGCAGGGTCTGGCCAAGGTTCTGAAGTACGACGAGATCGACAGCGCCCCCGAAGAGCGGGAGCGCGGCGTTACCATCAACATCTACCACGGCGAGTACGAGACCGAGTCTCGGCACTACGCTCACGTGGACTGCCCGGGTCACGCCGACTACATCAAGAACATGATCACCGGCGCCGCCCAGATGGACGGAGCCATCCTGGTCGTGTCCGCGGCGGACGGCCCGATGCCGCAGACCCGCGAGCACATCCTCCTGGCCCGCCAGGTCGGCGTTCCCTACATCGTCGTCTTCCTGAACAAGTGCGACCTGGTGGATGATCCGGAACTGCTCGAGCTGGTCGAGCTGGAAGTCCGCGAGCTCCTCAGCAAGTACGACTTCCCGGGCGACGACCTGCCGGTCATCCAGGGCTCCGCGACGAAGGCCGCCGAAGGCGATGCCGACGCGATCGCGAAGATCAAGGAGCTGATGGCGGCGGTAGACAACTACATCCCCACGCCGGAGCGCGCGGTGGACAAGCCGTTCCTGATGTCCGTGGAAGACGTCTTCACGATCTCCGGTCGTGGCACGGTCTGCACCGGGCGCGTGGAGCGCGGCCAGCTGAAGAGCGGCGAGCCGGTCGAGATCGTCGGTCTCCGCCCGACCAAGAACAGCGTCGTCACCTCCATCGAAATGTTCCGGAAGATCCTGGACCATGCCGAAGCGGGCGACAACGCCGGTCTGCTCCTCCGCGGTGTGGACAAGAAGGACATCGAGCGCGGTCAGGTTGTGGTGAAGCCCGGCTCCATCAAGCCGCACACCAAGTTCCAGGCCGAGATCTACGTCCTCTCGAAGGAAGAAGGCGGCCGGCACACCCCGTTCTTCACCGGCTATCGGCCGCAGTTCTACTTCCGCACCACGGACGTAACCGGCTCGATGCACCTCCCCGAAGGGGTGGAGATGGTGATGCCGGGTGACAATATCACCATCACGGGCGATCTCATCTCGCCAATCGCGATGGAAGAGGGTCTCAAATTCGCCATTCGCGAAGGCGGTCACACCGTCGGAGCGGGCGTCGTCTCCAAGATCCTCGCGTAAGGTTGGGCAGCTACAGAGGGTGGCTTCGTGAGAGGCCACCCTCTGTCTTGCGCCAGAGGTAACCCATGCGAAGACAGAAAGTCCGCATCCGGCTTAAAGCGTTCGATCACCAGATCATCGACCAGTCGGCCGGCAAGATCGTAGAGACCGCCCGCCGCACCGGCGCCCGAATTTCGGGTCCTGTGCCGCTCCCGACGGAGATCAACAAGTTCTGCGTCATCCGGGGGCCGGTCATCGACAAGGAATCGATGGAGCATTTTGAGATGCGCACGCACAAGCGGCTCATCGATATCCTCGATCCCGGACCGAAAACCATCGACGCGCTGATGCGGCTAGACCTGCCGAGCGGCGTCGACATCGAGATCAAGCTTTAGTCCCGGCGCAATGCGCGCCGGGCCCAGCCTCCGAGCTCCGGAGCTGGCGACTGAAACGAAGACGGCAATGGTGAAGTCAATCCTGGGCCGGAAGATCGGAATGACACAGATCTTCGACGAGCGGGGCCGGGTCGTTCCGGTAACCGTCGTTGAAGCGGGCCCGTGCATCGTCACCCAGAAGAAAACGGTCGAGACGGACGGCTACGAAGCAGTCCAGGTCGGCTATGGGTCGGCGAAGCCTGCGCGCCCGACGGGTGCGAAGGGCCATGGGCGAGCCGCGTTGAACCGGCCCGAGTACGGCCACCTGTCCAAGAACAACCTGCCCG
>JAJFMS010000585.1 GCA_020696885.1 Armatimonadota bacterium
CTGCGGCATCACGATCTGCCGGCGGCTGAAGGCGAGGAGCTGCCGCGTGAGGGAGGCCGCCCGGTCGCCTGCCGCGTGGATCTGGTTGATGAGCTCCTTGGCTTCGTCCGGGATATCGGTCCGCCAGGCCAGGATCTGCGAGTACCCCAGGATCACCGCCAGCATGTTGTTGAAGTCGTGCGCCACGCCGCCGGCCAATCGCCCGATCGCCTCCATCTTCTGGGCCTGCCGCAGTTGGTCTTCCAGGGCACGCTGTTCCGTCACGTCCACGGCCACGGAGCCGATGTACCGGCGGCCGGACTGGTCCGCCAGCAGGAACTTGTCCGTCAGCAGTTCGCGGGTCTTCCCGTCGGCTCCGGGGACGAACTGGGTGAAGCGCCGGGGTAGCCCATCGCGGAATACCTCCTGCTCGTCTTCCAGCAGCTGGCGGGCGGCCTCCGCCGGGAAGACGTCGAACGGCGTCTTCCCCACCAGCTCTTCCGGGGACTTGCCGAAGCTCTTCTCATAAGAGCGGCTCGCGGTGACGTAAACGCCGGCCTCATCCCGGATCACCGCCACCGCCGGCAGGTTGTCCATGAAGGCGCCGAACCGCGCTTCCGTATCCCGGAGGGCCCGCTCCACCTGCTGTCGCTCCGTGAGGTCGACGAACAGCGCCAGCGCGCCCGTGAACTCTCCTCCCGGGGAGAAGAGCGGCCCCGCGGAGACCCCCGCCCAGAGCGGCTGGCCATCCCGGCGCAGCAGCCGGGTTTCATACTGGCCCCGCTGGCCGGCCCGGCGGTCCGCCAGGCGCGCCGCCGCCAGCGGCCGGTCTTCTTCCCAGAGCACGTCGGTGGCCGGCTGGCCCCGCAGCGCCTCGCTCGAGGTGCCGAGCATCTCCGCCAGCCGTTGGTTGGTGAAGAGCACCCGCCCCTCGGCATCCACCTGCATGATGCCCGCGTAGCTCGTCTCCACGATGTTCCGATAGTGCTGCTCGCGCTCGCGGAGTATGGCCTCGATGGCCGTCCGCTGCTGGATCTCTTCCCGCAGTCGCGCGTTGACCGCTTCCGTCTCCCGGGTCCGTTCCTCCACCAGCACTTCCAGCTTCCGGGTGAGGTGACCGGCGCGGGCGGTAGCCAGCGCGGTGGGTACTGCCAGGAGAGCGAAGGTAAGCAGGAGCACCGGCCCGTGAGGGGCCAACTGCGCCGTTTGCGGGAGTGGCTGGGAAAGCAGGTAGGCGCCGGTCGCGGTGCTCAAGCCCGCAGAGAAGAGGCCGGGGCCGCTTCCCAATAGCCAGGCAGAGAGCATCACGGCAAGGGTGGCGATGAACACGGCGGGGGCGCCGGTGATGGTCGTCAGCGTTGCTTCGATCAACGCCACTGCGACGGTGATCCCCAGCGCTACTCCGTAGCGCCACTTCCTAGGCGCGGTGTGCCGCGGGAACAGCCAGATTAGCCTGCCCCGATCTCCGGAACTGATCGCGGTAGCCATGCTACTTGACTCCCTCGGAAGAACATCCGCCCGGCCACGCTGCCGGACTTGCTCCATCGGTAGACGGTTCAGAACGCCGGTAGTTACCCGCCATTCTGCCCGCCATCCCGAAAACCCGTAGGGGGAGTTTGGATGGCGAGCTCGGAGACACCTGCATCGCCTGAAAGCCTGTTCGGCGATTGAGTATCGTGATCCGCCCCTTAAAGTATCAAAACCCTCGGCGTTAACCTCGCTTCGTGCGGAGGTTCGTTCCCGGCTATCTGGGGAAGACTGGTTTAGGGAGGCGTCCATGAACGACAAGCTCGTGCAGGTACCCACGGGGGCCGTCCAGCTGGAAGGCAACCTCACCGTTCCGCCCGCCGCCACCGGGGTGGTGGTCTTCGCTCACGGCAGCGGCAGCAGCCGTCACAGTCGCCGCAACCGCGCTGTGGCGGAGACGCTGCAGCAGGCGGGTCTGGGCACGCTGCTCATCGATCTGCTCACCCATGAAGAGGAAGTGGCGGAGGCCTACACGCGGCACCTCCGGTTCGACATCGGCCTCCTCGCGGAGCGTCTCGTGGCGGCTGTGGACTGGCTCGCTCGCGATCCCGCCACGTGCTCGCTGCGAATCGGCTGCTTTGGCGCCAGCACCGGCGCCGCTGCGGCCCTGGTAGCGGCGGCCGCGCGGCCGGTCCTCGTTGCGGCGGTCGTCTCCCGCGGCGGCCGGCCAGATCTAGCCCTGGAAGCGCTTCCGCGGGTCACCGCGCCGGTGCTGCTCCTCGTGGGCGGCCATGACGAGGCGGTCATTCCGCTCAACGAGCAGGCCCTGGCCCAACTCCGCGCCGTGAAACAGCTGGTGATCGTGCCCGGCGCCACGCATCTATTCGAGGAGCCGGGGGCGCTGGAAGAGGTGGCCCGGCTATCCGCACGCTGGTTCCGGCGCTACCTGCCGTCCCACGGCGACGTTCCGCCGGAGAGCGAGGAGCTGGATGACGACCTCTCCGCCATAGCCGCCGGCGCAGAGCTGGGAGGGACGTGACGATGTGGGAGCGGGGACGGGACGTCGACGAGTCCGGCACGCTGGTCGCCGAGCTCCGAGCGCGTGCGCTGCCCCTCCGCTCGGCCGGCGACCTGGACCCACTGCTGCAGCGGATCGGAGACGCCCGGTACGTCCTCCTGGGCGAAGCCTCTCACGGCACCCACGAGTACTACACCTGGCGCACGGAGATCAGCCGCCGCCTCATCGAAGAGCAGGGCTTCCACTTCATCGCCGTCGAGGGGGACTGGCCAGACTGCTTCCGCGTGAACTGCTACGTCCAGGGCCGGCCCGGCTCCGGGGACAGTGCCCTCCAGGTGCTCCACGCCTTCGACCGCTGGCCGACGTGGATGTGGGCGAACCGGGAGGTGGCGCACCTGGCGGAATGGCTCCGGGAGCGGAATGACGGCCTCCCGGAAGAGCGCAAAGTGGGGTTCTACGGGCTGGACGTCTACAGCCTCTGGGACTCGATGCGCTCGGTCACCGAGTACCTGGACCGCACCGACCCGGAGCTGGCGCGCAAAGCCCGCTGGGCGTACGGCTGCTTCGATCCCTACACGGAGGATGTCCAGGAGTACGCGCGGGCCACGCGTTGGGTCCCTACGTCCTGCGAGCAGGAGGTGGTCAACACCCTGGTGGAGCTCCGCGGGCACGCGGCCGGCCTGCAGCGGCTGGACGGCCATCCGGCCCGCGAAGCGTATTTCAACGCCGAGCAGAACGCGCTGGTGGCGAAGAACGCGGAGCAGTACTACCGCACCATGGTGCGCGGCGGGCCGGCGTCGTGGAACGTCCGCGATCGGCACATGATGCTCACCCTGGACCGCCTGATGGAGTTCTACGGCCCGCAGGCGAAGGGGATTGTGTGGGAGCACAACACCCACATCGGCGATGCGCGCGCCACCGACATGGCGCGGACCGGCATGGTCAACCTCGGGCAGCTCGCTCGGGAACAACACCAGGCCGAAGGCGTGGTGCTGGTGGGGTTCGGATCTTACCGCGGGAGCGTGATCGCGGGCGTAGAATGGGAAGCACCGATGCAGCGGATGCGGGTGCCGGAAGCGCGGGTCGGAAGCTGGGAGGAGCTCATGCACCGCAGCGCCGGGGACCAGCTCCAGATCCTCACCCCGGAATCACTCTCGGCGGCCTGGTACGAGCCGCGCGGCCATCGCGCCATCGGCGTCGTGTACCAACCGGAGTACGAAGCGTTCGGCAACTACGTCCCAACCGTGCTGCCTGAGCGCTACGATGCCTTTCTGTTCATCGATCGGACCCACGCACTTCAACCGCTCCACCTGCACCCACAAGTGGAGCACGAAGTGCCGGAAACGTATCCGTCGGGGGTGTAGGGCTCGTAGTTAGTGGCTCGTGGTTAGTCGCTCGTGGTTAGTGTGAGCGTGTGGGCATCGCCTTCCACTCCGAACAGCGAACGCCGAACGCCGAACGCCGAACACCGCGACAGTGGAGGGACGGACGATGCTGCGAAGCGCCAAGAGCTTGCATGGCT
>JAJFMS010000586.1 GCA_020696885.1 Armatimonadota bacterium
CACCACCGTGTTGCCGTGTTTGCGGTACTTGCCCGCCAGCACCACGCGGCCGCCGGCCGGCGCGAGGACCGGCGTGCCTTCCGGCGCGGCGATGTCCAGACCGCGGTGGCGCCCCACCGCCTTGCCGTTCCGGAGCCGGCGCACGCCGAACGGGGTCGAGAGCCGACCCTTCGCCGGCAGGGTCCAGTCGCCGGACCAGGATCGCACGCTGCTGACGGTGCGCGCCGCCCCGCCGATGATTGCGTCTTCCTGCTTCACGCCCGGGTAGGTGTAGAGGCTGGACTTCGCGCCGGACATTCGCAAGCGCTGGACCGGAAAGGTCACCCGGGCCACCTGAACGACCCGCGTCTCCTCCTGGGGAGCGCCATGCGAAGAGTAGCGAACCCGCAGCCGCTGGCCGCCGCTGGGTGTCTCCGGCGAGATCGGGAGCACCGCGGCCCATCCCGACTGCTGCTCGTAGAGCGGGTACTCCTTTCCGCGCCAGGTGGCCCGAGGGCTCTCGATCCCCTCGCCCTCCAGGCGGACGAAGATCGCTTCGCCCTGCCGCGGAGCCGAGGGCCGCACTTCGAGCGACGAAGCAAGTGCCGTCGATGGAACCGAGCCCCCCATGAGGATCGTCAGAGTGAGGAGACGCAGAAAGTAAAGCCGCATTCGCTGCCTCGTGAGTCGAGCAATCCCGCCGTCGAACCACCGCATGCCACCCCCACGGGTGGATTCCCCGGATGGAGCGGCCAATAATGAATATCGACCCGGTGCACGCGGGTCGCAACCGGAGAACGCGTCATGGCTGATCGTACCCTACCGCTTTTGTTTGTGACCACGGCGCTCGCCCTGGGAAACCTCGCGCCGGCGCGAGCCGAGAAGCTGCCCGAGCCCACGGCCGTGCTGAAGGACTACGATGGGCGGGGTGTGGTCCAGCTCTCCATGCCCTCCCGAGGCACCATCGTCAACAAGAACGGCGACAAGGTGTTCGATCCCGGCTTCAGCACCTGGTTCACGTTCCGGCAAACCTTCGTCAACCCGGGCCGGATCTACATGGGTGTGAACCTCCTCGGCGCGCTCCAGGCCACACTGGTCCAGGACAACGTGGAGCGCGTCTATGCTCCGTCGACCGGCTACGTCATCGAGAGGACCTATAAGAACCTCGAGAAGGCGGAAGAAAGCCCCATCTCCACCATGCAGATGGCAATGTCGACGTACGCGCAGCTCCTGCGGGAGCTGGATAGCGGCAAGATCCTGCCTCCGGAGGATCTGGACCTGATCAAAGAGCAGCTCATCAAGCGCAGTGAAGAGGTCAAGGCCCTTCGCGCGGAGCTCGCGCAGGGGCAGAAGCCTGAGGATGAGCAGAAGGCCGCCGCCGCCGCCGCCGAAGCGGCCCGCATCCGGGACGACCTGGACCAGATCGACGTGCGTAAGGCGCATCCCTGCCACGTGATCGAGTTCCTCAACAAGGACCTGATGCAGACCCTCTTCGCCCGCGGCCTGATGGGCGAGAGCACGACGGAGCTCATCAACAAGGGGAAGACCCGGTTCTGGGTGACCAAGGCCGAGGGCCTACCGGTTAAGATCGAGACCACCGCTAACGACGGCAGCGTGGCAGTGTTTATGCTCTTCAAGGACCTGAAGATCAACTCCGGGCTGCACCCCGGGGAAGTGGTCCTCGGGAATCCGCCGGGGCTCCGCCTCTTCCGCGCCACCGTGGATATCCGGGACAAGGACTGGGAGCAGAAGATGCAGGATGACCTGAACGCGCAGCTCAGCGCCTATGAGCTGGAGAAGCAGCGCCAGGGACAGCCGCTCAAGCCGGTCTTCAAGCCGCTCAACCGGGGCAAGAAGAAGTAAGTCAGGTAATGCGTAATCCGTAATGCGTACGGGGACCGTGCTCGAGCGGCGTGTCCTTACGCATCACGCACTACTGCCCCCGCGCGTGACACGTCCGGTGCCCTGTGCTATAGTCTGCTCGACATTGAAAACCGCATCGTTCGCGTGGCCTCGACTGTGCCCCACCCGGGGTGAATATGGGAAGTCCGGTTAAATTCCGGCGCGGTGCCGCCACTGTAATCGGGGAGTAACCCGCAATCGCCATTCTACGGTTCTGCCGTGGGAGAAGGCGCGGGAAGCGATGATCCGGAGCCAGGAGACCTGCAATCGAGGTGTTACGGCCGAATCCCCCTTCGGACAAAGGGGCCGGACGGTCACGTGTGCGCCTATTCTCGGAATAGGGCATTATCTCCCGGCACTGCTGCTGGGCCACAGCCTTCTTCCGAACGTGCCGACTCCGTGCGACACGCTATGGGCGCGCCTCCGCCGCCAAGCCTCTTCTCCCTCCCTGGAGACGAGGCTTTCTTCGTCTGTGCTGCACACAGACCGGCCGGACGCGCGCCGATGCCTCTCGACACCCCATAGGAGAAGGCACGTGTTCCAACGTTTCCATCACCGGCAGCCGGCTTCCCGGCCTGCCTTCGCTCGCCGCGGCTTTACGCTGATCGAGCTTCTCGTCGTCATCGCCATCATCGCGATTCTGGCGGCGATCCTCTTCCCGGTCTTCGCCCAGGCTCGGGAAGCCGCGCGGAAGTCGAGCTGCTCCAGCAACCTGAAGCAGATCGGCATCGCGATGATGATGTACGCCCAGGACTACGAGGGCGGCTATCCGCTCCACTACACCTCCCCGCCCTCGTACACCAGCGGCTGCTACTGGTTCGGGTGCGTCAACGGCACCACGGTGGACAAGGCGCAGGGACTGCTCTATCCCTATGCCAAGAACAACCAGATCCAGCACTGCCCCAGTTTCAAGGCCAACTTCGCTTACAGCGGCGCTACCGGCGGCTACGGCTACAACTGGATCTACCTGGCCAGCGATACCGCAGCCGGCCGCTACGGCGACGCGATGGTCTCCGAGGCGCAGATCCAGCGCCCGGCGGACTGCATCGCCTTCACGGACACGGCCACCTACCGCACCGGCGGCACCCCCGGCGTCTACGAGACGTTCTCCGTAGCGCCGCCCTCCAGCAGCCTGGGCTTCGGGGACTTCCCGAACGCGCACTTCCGCCACGCCGAGACCTGCAACGCGGTGTTCGTGGACGGTCACGTGAAGGCGCTCAAGCCGGTGCGCCTCTCCACGAACCCGAACAACGCCAACAACCGCATCCACCACCTGGGCGCGGACGCCAGCGACGACGCCCGGTACTTCAGCGGAAAATAGTCAAGCGCTTCGCGCGGCGTTCAGGTGTTCGGGTGTTCAGGTGTTGGGGGGAGGACTGCGGTGCGAGACTTGCGGTCGGTCTCCTCAACGTTTGTAGGAAGATCGCTGACGGGTTGAGGATCGGGTGCAACCTCGTGACCCGGCCGGTGCCAGCCACCTGAACACCTGAACACCTGAACACCGAGGTTCTAAATGGAGATCGTAATCTTTGACGGCGAGCTGCGGCTGGGGGATAGCGTGGGCGCCACGATGGTGTTCGCGCAGGACTTCCGCGTGCAGCAGTGTGCCGGGGCGATTCGGAAGCTCACCATCCTCTGTGCGGGGGTGGAGATCCTGGGTGCGGAGGATGACAAGGAGGTTTCCGCGCACTCGGTCTACCTGGATCACACGTGGGTCGGGCGGCTCACCGGTAACATGGCGGAGTTGACCACGCTCCCCAGCGTAGAAGCCGGCACCCATCGGGTGAGTATCCACGTCTCACCGTTCCCGGGCTTCGGGGTGTGTGACGACTTCACCCTGCGCAAGGTTGTGTTCACCTGTGGGTAGTGCCCCGCTGCCTCCCGGTATTCCGCTGTTCGATGTGGACGGCGCCCTCTCGCGGCAGTACCTCCAGCACCGGGGGTATTGCTGCGAGAACGGCTGCCGGAACTGCCCCTACGGGTTCCGGGAGCGGCAGGTGCGAGCGGAAGCACCGCGGCGGGAAGAGGCTCTCCTCCCGCCGCGGATCCCTCGCCGGATCGTTTCGCTCTGCCCCAGTAACACGGAGGTGCTCCACGCGTTGGG
>JAJFMS010000587.1 GCA_020696885.1 Armatimonadota bacterium
GATCCGATTCGCCTCGGCGAGGGGGAGATCGGGCGGGTACTCACCTCTTCCCGGTCGTGCAATACCCGGGCTGAGGCGCCGCCGGCCGCTGCGGATCAGGCTGGAGTGGTCTCGTCCGCCGGCATGGCGTGCCTCGCCGCCTACCCGCTACAGGGCGACAACGGATCGTTCGGGGTGCTGGCCGTACATACCGCGCACGAGTTATCGGACGCCACGCTGGACGCCCTGGGCACCATCGCAGACCAGCTTGCATTCTACCTGGAGCGCCGGAGACTCGATGACGAGCGGCGGCTCCTCGAGGCACAGCTTCGGCAGTCCCAGAAGATGGAGGCTGTGGGACAGTTGGCCGGCGGCATCGCGCACGACTTCAACAACATGCTGGCCGTGATCTCCGGGTACAGCGAGCTCTTACTCCAGCAGCTCGATCCGGCCGCTCCGGCTGCCTGTGGCCTCCAGGAGATCCACCGGGCCGCGGAACGGGCGGCGGATCTGACGCGGCAACTGCTGGCCTTTAGCCGGAAGCAGTTGTTGGAACCCAAGATCCTGGATCCGAATGAGATGGTGCGCGACACCGAGCGCATCCTCCGTCGCTTGATCGGGGAGAACATCGAGCTTCACGTGGTGCTGGACCCGGACGTGGGGCTCATCCGGGCCGATCCGACCCAGCTCGACCAGGTGATCCTCAACCTGGCGGTGAATGCACGGGACGCGATGCCCACCGGCGGGCGGCTGCAGGTTTCTACGGCTCAGGTCTCCGTAGGCTCCGGTTCGGCGCTGGCCCGGGTGGACGTCCCCCCGGGCCGGTACGCGCTGCTGGAGGTGGCTGACTCCGGCTCGGGGATCGAGCCGGCGATCCTGGGCAAGATCTGGGAGCCGTTCTTCACGACCAAGGCGGTGGGCAAAGGCACCGGCCTGGGGCTTGCCACCGTGTATGGAATTGTGAGTCAGAGTGGTGGGCACATCGTGGTGCGCAGCACTCCCGGTGAAGGCACCACGTTTGGGGTCTACTTCCCCCGCGTGGACGAGGCGGTATCCGAGCCGGACGCCCCGGCCACGAAGGCGGCTTCCGGCGTGGAGACCGTGCTCATGGTCGAGGATGAGCCGATGGTGCGCTGCCTGGTCCGGACCGTGCTGGAGCAGGCCGGCTATCGCGTGCTCGAAGCAGGCTGCGGTGAAGAAGCGCTGGAGGTGGCCGCAGACTACCCTGATTACATCGACCTGCTGCTCACCGACGTGGTGATTCCGGGGAAGACCAACGGCCGATTACTGGCGGACACCCTCTGCGCCGAGCGGAAGGGCCTCCGCGTGCTCTACATGTCGGGTTACACCGATGATGCCGTCCTGGCCCAGGGGATCCAGCAGGCCGAGGTTGCCTTCCTGCAAAAGCCGTTCGGCCCCGCCGTTCTGGCCGCACGGGTTCGCGAAGTGTTGGACGAGGGCGGGCCACGGGATGGCGCCTGACGGGTGCCGCCGGGTCAGTGCCGGTCCGGCTCCGGCGGGCACCCGGGCTGCAGGAGGTCGCGGACGCGGGTGGTGAGCGCCGAGGCGGTGAACGGCTTCTCCAGGAAGGCAACCTCGGAGGTGAGGATGCCGTGCCGTACGATCGCGTCGTCGGTGTAGCCGGACATGAACAGCACTCGCAGCCGCGGGCGCTCCACGGTCAACCGCTCCGCCACCTCTCGGCCGCTGAGGCCCGGCATCACCACGTCGGTGAGCAGGAGGTCGATCGGCCCGGCGTGGGAGCGAGAGATCTCCAGTGCCCGTTGGCCGTCCTCGGCGGCCAGCACGGTATAGCCGCTCATCCCCAGCACGTTCTGGGCCAGGTTGCGGAGCATCTCTTCATCTTCCACCAGCAGCACCGTTCCGGTTCCGGATAGCAGGTGGGGGTTCTCGGCCGCCGGTCGGTGGTCGCTGCGCTGGCCGGCCACCAGCGGCAGATACACCTGGACCGTGGTGCCGCGTCCCGGCTCACTCTGCACCCGGACGTGACCGCCGTTCTGCCGGACCACTCCGTACACCGTCCAGAGCCCAAGCCCGGTGCCGCGTCCCCGCTCCTTCGTGGTGAAGAAAGGCTCCCAGATCCGATCCAGCGTCTCGCTGTCCATGCCCACACCGGTATCGGTCACCGCGAGCATGGCATACGGACCGGGTGTTACTTCCCGGTGGCCACGCGCGTAGGCCTCATCCAGCATCACCCGCAGAGCCTGGATGGTGAGCTGCCCGCCACGCGGCATCGCGTCGCGTGCGTTGACCGCCAGGTTGATGAGCACCTGTTCCAGTTGCCCCACGTCCGCGTGGATCGGCAGCGGCTCCTCCGGCGTCCCGACGGAGAGCTGGACGTCCTCCCCGATCAGTCGCCGCAGCATCCGCTCGCAGCCCGCTGCGATGTCTCGCAGGTCCAGGTCGTGCGGTGCGGCAACCTCGCGGCGGCTGAACGCGAGGAGCTGTCGAGTAAGCCCCGCCGCGCGGTCCGCGGACGCGACGACTTCCTCGAGGTGCCCGCGGACCGTGGGATCCAGATCGGTCCGCAGCAGGGCCAGCTCGGTGTAGCCGCGCATCACGGCGAGCATATTGTTGAAGTCGTGGGCGACGCCGCCGGCCAGGGTCCCGATCGCTTCCAGCTTCTGCGCCTGGTGGAGCTGCTGCTCCAACTGGCGGCTCTCCGTGATGTCGTGCAGCGCCACCACTGCGCCGATGCGCTCGCCTTCGGCATCCACCATGGCCTGGCTGCTGACCATCATCCGCCGCCGTCCGGTGCCGGGGATTTCGTAGACGATCTCCTGGTTCTGGACGCGCTCGCCGCGGAGCGCCTGGAACACGGGCCGCTCCTCCACCGGAACCGGCTTTCCGTCCGGCCGGTAGGCCGGCACGCGGGTGTGCCAGTCCGCCACGGAGAGCGGCTCCGAGCCGAGCGCCAGCGTGGCCCGGATAGCAGGGTTGCTGTAGGTGAGGGTTCCAGCGGTATCGAAGACGAGGATGCCTTCCGTGAGGTTGGCAAGCACAGCGTCCAGGAACTCCTGTTGTTCGACGAGCGACTCCCGGAGCAGCTCTCGCTCCGTGTTGTTGGCGGCTACCCCCACCATGCGCAGCGGATTTCCCGTGGCATCGCGGAGCAGGCGGCCCCGGGCGCTCAGCCAGCAGATCTCTCCATCCTTCCGGACCACCCGGAACTGGATCTCGTAGGGCGTGCCGGTGTCCAGGCAGTTGAGGTACTGCATGGTGACCCGCTGCCGATCGCGCGGGTGGAGCTGCTCGAGGAACTCGAAGAAGGAGTGGTTCGCGGCCAGTGGGATGCGGCCGGGATCCGCAGCGTAGCTCACCCATGCCACCCGGTCGGTTCGCAGGTCGTGGTCCCACACGCCGAACTCTGCGGCTGCCAGCGCGAAGCGAAGGGATGCTTCGCTCTCGCGGAGTGCGTCCTCAGTCGCGGTCCGTCCTCGGCGATCGTAGATGAGGAGCCGCACACTCGTGGCAGGCGTCTCGTCGATCAAGACGGTGACCGCTACCGGGATCAGCTTTCCTGCGGCATTCAGGAGGCGCAGCTCTACCCGGACCGCCTCGTCCCGGCCGTCCAGCACCTGGCTTGCCGCCTGGCTCCAGGCCGGGCGATCGTCCGGATGGATCAGGTCCGGGAGCTGCAGGGAGCCGAGGTGGTCGGCTGGGTAGCCGAGGAAGCCTGCCAGCACCTGGGTGGGGCGAGTCCAGTTTCCGGAGGCGTCGACTCCGGCCGCCAGCAGCGAGGTCACCCGGGACGCAGCGGGCGCCACGGGCGTAGTCGGGCCGTCGGCCGGGGATTGGTTCGGCGCGGAGGCAGGCTTCATCCGCCGGTTCCCTTTTCCAGGTGGTTGGGCGGCTTCTGGTTGGACGGATGCTTACCCACCGTGCACTAGCGTTCGTGATCCGATGTCGGAGACCCTCCTACATCCCCGGATGTTCCCGGCTCATTCCTGCACGAAGTCATAAACCTGCACGCGCTGCCAG
>JAJFMS010000588.1 GCA_020696885.1 Armatimonadota bacterium
CCCGAGGGCGCAGTCCGTGCTGTTGCCACCCAGGTAGGTGCAGTACTGGAGCTGCTTGCCGCCCGGGAGGAACTTCGCGATCCAGGCATCCGGGTCCGCGCTGCGGTTGCTACGGTTCACCCGCTGCAGGTTGTTGAACACCGGGAAGTTCTTGGAGCTGGTGCAGCCGGCCACGTAAACGAAGCCCGCCGGGTCCACCGCCACCGCGTAGCCGGTGTCGAGGCCCTTCCCGAAGTCCGTCCCGCCGCCGTAGTTCAGCGGACCGCCGCCCATGTAGGTGGAGAAGTCCAGCTCGCCGAGGACGTTGAGCTTGAAGACCACCGCATCCTGCGGGCCGCCGCCGAAGTTCGGCTGGATGGCACGCAGCACCGGGAACCACTCGGAGTTGGTCATTCCGGTGACGTAGGCGTTGCCCGGCCCGTCCACCGCGATGCCATAAGCGATCTCGTTGCTGTTCACCTTGCCCGGCTTCTCGGCGATGTAGCCGCCGATGTAGGTGGAGTAGAACAGCTCAGAGCCGTCCGCGTTCAGCGCGGAAACGTAGATATCCCAGAGCCCGCCGCCGTAGACCGGCTGTGCGGCTGCGGACTTCGGGGGGAAGGCGATCGGGAAGTCCAGCGAGTTGGTGCGGCCGGTCACGAAGGCGCGACCACTGGCGTGCACGGAGAGGCCGTAGCCGTCCTCATCACCGCTGCCGCCGAGGAACGTGGAGTAGACCAGTGCGGAGCCGTCATTGGTTAGCTTGGTCACGAACGCGTCGGTGAGGCCGTTCAGCTCCACCTGGACCGCGCCGGACGTCACCGGGAAATCCGGGGACTCCGTGGTGCCGGCAACGTAGACGAAGCCGTCCTGATCCACGTCGATGTCATTGCCTTCATCGTTGTAACTGCCGCCGAGGAAGGTGGACCACGCCAGCACCGGGTCGATCACCAGCGGCTGCGAAGCGTCGTAGGCTCCGATCTCGAACCCGACCACCGCGTCTCCCGCGACCTTCGCGCTCGCCTGGAGCGTGTAGCGGCCGGCGACCGGCTTGCGGGCTCCGTCGACTTCCTGGTACACCACCGGCCGGTGCTGGCGAAGCTCGCCGCAGGCCGTAGTCAGCACGAGATCGCCGCCTTTGTCCACGCGCACCTTCTCGGTGCCCGCCAGGCTCAACTGGATCTGCCGCGGATCGGCGCCCGGCGCGACCACCAGGTCGTACTCGAGCTTGTGCCCGCTGCCGTAGTAAACCGCATCGATGCCCGGGTAGACTTCGTCGTAGCGCACTTCGGCAAAGTGAGGGACGTGCTGGATCCAGCGGGAGCGGTCCTTACCGTGAAGGTAGTTGCTCTCGCCGCCCACCTTGCGCTCGCCGGTGAGGCGGGGTGCGGTGTTCGCTCCCAGCATCTTCATCCGGACCACGGCGGCGCGGCGCGGCGCGTCCTTCTTCCGTCCCAATGCCGCCGGCATCCTCTTGCCCTGCGAGCCGCCGGACTTGAGCCGCAGCACGGTCTCTGCCGGAGTGAAGAAGACGTCGAACTCGCCCCCTCGCGCCATGAAGCGCACTTTCGAATCAGTCTGCCCCCGGTTCGCTTCGAAGGTCAGCGGCAGATCTAGCCGGGAAGCCCGTGCCCGGTTGGTCGCCTTCCCGGAGGCCGGGGTAGCCGGATGGCTGCTCGCTCCCAGCACGCTGGTAACGGCCAAGCCTCCAAGCAGCACGCTCCCAATGCAGCGCGGGTTCATGCTCAACATCCTCATCATGCAGATACTACTCTCTGCCGAGCCCTGTAATGGGCTGTGGCGCGCGCCAGCCGCGATCCGGTGCGGCGCTGTCTTTAATCGGCAAGCCCTGGGTTTGCCAGGCGACCGATGGAGCAAGGGCCATGATCACAGCCGACTATCCCCCTCACAGTTAAGGGAGTTGGCTCTCGACTCCTGCTCCATATAGCATTTTCGGACAAACGCCGCAATCAGTCGTAGGGCATCCAACCGCGATTTTCGGCATTTGGGACATAAACGATCACTCGGCGACCAAGGAGTTCCGGAGTAGCCCGATCCGCTCGATCTCCACTTCCACGGTATCCTCGGGCTGGAGGAAGACACCTCGGGCGCTCCCCACGCCGCCGGGGGTGCCGGTGGCGATCAGATCTCCCGGCTCCAGGGTCAGCACCCGGCTGATGAACGCAATGATCTCGGGGACAGTGAAGATCATCTCACGGGTGGACGAGTCCTGGCGGACCTCTCCGTTCACGCGAGTGCGGAGCTGGAGGTCGTGCGGATCCTCGATCTCGTCTCGGGTGACCAGCCAAGGGCCGCAGGGTGCGCTCGTGTCGAACCACTTGCCCACCAGCCAGTCGAAGAACTTGTCGCGCTCCCGCTCCACGCGGGGCGGTTCCTTCGACGCCAGCTTCCGCTCCGAGATGTCGTTGAGAATCGTGTAGCCCGCCACGTAGCGGTACGCGTGATCGACCGGAATCTGCTTCCCGCGGCGGCCGATCACGATGACGAACTCACCTTCGTAGTCCATCCGCTGGCCGATCCCGGGCAGCTTCACCGCCTCACCGCTGCCGATGAGGGCGGTGCTGGCCGGCTTCATGAAAAAGTAGGGGTAAGTCTCTTCCTTGGCATGCGTGGGACGCCCCCCTTCCCGCACGTGCTCCTGGTAGTTCCCCGCCAGTGCGAGCAGCTTGCGTGCCTGGGGCACCGGTGCCTTCAACTGGACCGCTTCCAGCGGTCGCACCTGTCCGGCGAGGGATTCGCCGGCCTCGGCGCGGGCCACCGCCGAGAGAACCGTGCTCATGCCGATTTCGCCGGCTTCGAGGAAGGCCAGGGCGGTGGGGTAGACGTTGGTCAAATCCAGTACGCGCTCGCCCGAGAGCAGGGCTCCGAGCCGAGTCTGTCCATCGATAGCGTACGACAGGATCTTCATGGGGACTCCAGGGAGGGAGAACGGCGTCAGCCCGTTCGGGTCGAGCAACGACCCAGCCAAGCAGACACTCGTTCAGCAAGCGGACGCCAGAGTCCTCGCCGGAAACGGACTCAGGGAGCGTTCGCCAAATCTCAAGGAAGTCCCACACTCCTATGGAGTGACCAGCTTGTAAGCAAACTGTAGGCAGCCGCCTCGTGCGGCGTTCGGTGACGGCGACGTGCATCGGTAGCGGCGCATCCCGCTCACGGGAGCAGGTGCCCGCGATCGAATGCGCCATCCACCCTAAAGGGTACCCGGCACTGCCTACGGTGTACTTCCCGTGGGCAGCCGCCTTCTTACCCCGCCTTGGCCATCTCGCGGCGGCGCAGCGCGCTGAGGAAGAGGTCCACGAGGTAGGGGTCCCACTGCGTGCCGGCCCCTCCGCGCAGGTTGGCGCGTGCTTGCTCCGGGGTGAGCGCCGGACGATAGGGCCGCGAGGAGAGCATTGCGTCGTAGGCATCGGCGATGGAGAGCACGCGGGCCAGCAGCGGGATCTGCTCGCCCTTGAGCCCATCCGGGTAGCCGCGGCCGTCCCACCGCTCCTGGTGGTGCCGGATCACCGGCAGCACCTGGTCGGCGCAGCGCAGCGGTCCGCAGATCCGCTCGCCGGCCTCGGGATGGCGCTTGATCTCGTCGTACTCTTCCTCGGAAAGGGAGCCCGGCTTGAGGAGCAACTCCTCCCGCACGGCGATCTTGCCGATGTCATGCAGGATCGCTCCCTTGCGGAGGGTCTCCAGGTCTTCCTGCTCCAGGCCCATCGCCTCGCCGAGTAGGCAGGCGTTTTCCGCCAGCCGATCCGCATCGCTGCGCGCGTCGGAGACCTTTCGGTCCAGCATGCGCGCCAGGTCGAAGATCACGTTCTCCGTGGTCTCCACCTGGTCGTTGAGGCGCTTGACCTTCACCAGCGACTTGACCCTGGCCAGCAGCTCGATCTTGTTCACCGGGCGCGTGAGGAAGTCTTCGACTCCCACTTCCAGCCCGCGGATCTTCTCGTCCTGCGCGGAGGGGGAGACCACCATCACCACGGG
>JAJFMS010000589.1 GCA_020696885.1 Armatimonadota bacterium
TCCAGTTCTCCCAACAGCTTGAAGCAGGTCTGGTGCCAGCCTGACGCGGAGGGACGCTGGAGATCGGAGCTGTTCTCCAATGCCGTGAACGCCGGGCTCGCGGCTTCGATGAACGCCCCCTCGCGGGGTCCCAGGTCTGCCAGACCTTTAATCACCTTGCCGAGCTGGAGCTGGTCGTTCGGACTGAGCGTCCGGTAATCCTCAACGGTGCGCAGGTAGGCGTATTGCACCACTCTCGGGAGCCCCAGCACCACCGTGAACGCCCGGCTGTCCAGGCGGCGCAAGTCCGTAGGGAGCTGGGCCGCGAGCTGGGTGTGACGGTAATTGAGCGAGTCGAGGTCCGTCATAAACCCCACCGGCACGTCTCGCTTGAAGTTGCTGGTCTTGCCCGGCTTCAGGCGGGTCATCCGCTGGTTCGCCGGCGCGGTTCCGACCGAAATTCGGCCGCCGCATCGTTCCGGTGCGCCGGCCGGTGACTCCGGTCCCGTTCAGGTAGCCGGACCGCGTGAGGTACGGCGACACCACCAATGGCCGGGTGCGCCTGCCGTACGGTGCTGCCTGCGCCACGGCGCCCGCAAGTAGGACTGATGCGACGGCAACGGCAAGTCCGATCGATCTGGTGCCTGGCATTCTCGTACTCCTCGTCCCAGCACATGCAGGTGGATGTACCCTTATAACGATCGGAACGGGGAGCAAGTTCACACTTTTGTCGCTGCTGGCTCCCCTCGCTTGCTCGGCCGGTCGACGCCGGGAGTGGCGTTCCGAGCCCGATAGGAGATGTTTCGCCGACGACACGTACGCCGGACCGAAGGGTGCGGTGTGGTTGCCCGCAAACGCGGACGGTGCGGGCGGGCGCAAAGCCGTACCGCCCCCGAGCGGTGGTTACGGCTCTGCCCACGCCGGGAGGAAGGCCTGGCGAGGGCAACCACGGCGAGTGCCCCTACGAAGAACCACACGTTTGGTTTGCACGTTCCCTCCCCTCCGACCGCCTTGTTGCCTGCCAAGGGAGCCGTGTTTCGAGCCCGATAGCAGATGTTTCGCAGTCGACACGTACGCCGTACCAGGGCTGGCACCGTCTCAACATGACCACCTGGCGATTCCGGGGTCTTCACCACAGGCGCCACCCCCTACAATCCTGTCCAACTTCTCCCTCTCCTCTCCATGTCTCCGTGTCTCCGTGGTGAGCTGCCCAGGGCCAGGCAGGAATCTCTCGCTAGCAGGAGCAACCAAACTAGTGTCGCAACGCTCTCGAGGCGTGCTGGACTCCTGGTCTCCCAATGGACGATCTCCTGGTTCATCGCCTCCGCCATCTTCTTCGCGCCCGCACCGGCTGGAGCGTGGGCGAGCAAGACACCGAGCGGCTGCGCGAAAAGGTAACCACGCGTCTCCGTGCGCGGCGCCTTGCCCCCGAAGCCTACTGTCGCCTCCTGGAGGGCGACGAGGCGGAAGGCAGCGAATGGCAGGAGCTGATCGGGCTGCTGGTGAATCCGGAGACCTTCTTCTTCCGGGATGCCGGGCAGATGGCGCTGCTCAAAGGTCGCATCCTGCCGGAGTTGATCGCGCGCCGAAGACCACAGCGCTCGCTCCGCATCTGGAGCGCCGGATGCTCCACCGGTGAAGAAGCGTATTCCCTGGCGATGCTGGTGTACGAGCTGCTGCCCGATCGGGAATCCTGGCACGTCATGGTGCTGGGCACCGATGTCAGCCGTGCCGCGCTGGAGAAGGCGCGGCGTGCGCGTTACGGCCAGTGGTCCCTGCGCGCCTCCTCCGAGGCGCCGCCCGGCTTTTTGACCCGGGTGGGCGCCGAGTGGCAGGTAGACGAGCGGATCCGGCGGATGGTCACGTTCCAGGCCGGAAACCTGCTGCAGGAGCAATTCCCCAGCCACGCCGCGAACCTCTACGAGATGGACCTCATCCTCTGCCGGAACGTCTTTATCTATTTCGATCGGGCTGCAGTGGCCGCGGTGGTCCCGAAGCTGGCGGCTACCCTGCGAGAGGGTGGCTACCTGGTGACCGGTCACGCGGAGCTGCACGACCTGGAGCCGCCGGGGCTCCGCGCGCATCACTTCGCGGAGTCGCTGGTGCATCAGCGGGTTAGCGGGCCCGAACTGCCGGTACCCGGTCGTGTTCCGCGGATATCGCCGCGCCCGCCCGCGCCGGCTCCTCGTCCGCGGCTCACGCCTCCTACCCGGCCGCAGGTTGGGACGCCAGCACCGGTAGCCGCGCCCGAGTCGCTGGAGACTGCGCTGGGCGACGCGGCGCGGCTCCTGGAACTGGGGGACTGCCGCGTTGCGCTGGAGCGGGCGGAGGGACTGCTCCGGCGAGCGCCGAGCTCCCTCCCCGCCCTCTGCCTGGCAGCTCGTGCGGCTGCGCACCTGGGGGACCATCCCCGGGCCGCGGAGCATTGCCGGCGGGCTATGGAGGCCGCGCCGTTCGCTCCGGAGCCGTACTACCTGCTGGCCCAGGTGGCCGAGGAGCGGGGCGCGGTTGGCGAGGCGAAGGAGCTGCTCCGGAAGAGCCTGTACCTGGCTCCGGGGTTCGTCCCGGCGTACCTGGAGCTGGGCGATATCTACGAGCGTGAGGGGGATACGGCCCGGGCGCGGAAGATGCGAGCATCGGCGCTGGAGCTGCTCCGCGCCGCCGCGCCGGATTCCCGGATCGAGGCGTACCCGGGGGTGCCGGCCGGAGAGCTGGCCGCACAGTTGGAGAGCCGGTTGGCTCGAGGCGGTTAACCGCGCCTGGAGTATCTTACGCGAATGGCCACGCTCCCCTACCTTGTCTACCGCCTCCGCGGCGCGCTCTACGGCACCGAAGCTACCCTGGTGCGGGAGGTCTTCCCGCTGCCGGAGGTGACGCCATTGGCTGCGGCACCGCGCTCGGTGGTGGGCGTGCTTAACTTCCGGGGCAGCGTCATCACCGTGGTGGATCTCGCGGTGCGGCTGGGCTACGCGGCCCGCGGCCCGCGGTTGACGGATACCGTGATCGTGCTGGAGCGCGAGGGTCGACAGCTCGGGCTGGTGGTGGAAGAAGTGCTGGAGGTGCGGGAGATCGGCTTCGAGCAGACGGAGCCGGCGCCGGCCGTGGCCTCCCCGCTCTCCGGCGCTCCGCCGGCCGCCGGGCGGGTCGCCAAAGCGGGCAGCGAGATCATCACGCTGGTTGACGTGGACGAGATCCTGGCGTTTGATGGGGAGCAGGTGCTGCACGAGCCGCTCGACGCCTCCCCGGAGGAAGCATCGGAACCGGCCGCGGGAACCGAGTTGGCGGAGCTCCGGGAGCGGGCGCGCCGCATCGCGACGGCGCCGGAAGACCGGGAGCTGCGCAACCTGGTCTCCCTGGCGGTGATCTCCCTCAACGAGGAGTGGTTTGGCGTGGACCTGGCCACCGTGCGGGAGTTTTCCGAGGCGCGCCAGGTTACGCCGGTGCCCTGCTGCCCGGAGCACGTGGTGGGGGCCGTCAACCTGCGCGGGGAGATCCTGACGCTGGTGGACGTGCGCCAGGCACTCCAGATGCCGGTACCGCCGGAGCGCCCGGCATCCAAGCTGATGGTGGTGCAGGTGGGCCAGCTCCGGGCCGGGGTGATGGTGGACGCGGTGCTGGACGTGGTGCACCTGGACGAAGCGGACGCGGCCCCGGTGCCATACAGCGTGCGCTCTCCAATCGAGGAGCACATCTCCGGAACGGCGCCGTACGCAGGAAAGATGCTGGCGATCCTGGACCTCTCCGGGATCTTTTCGCGGGAAGATTGGATTGTCAACGTAGAGGCGTAATCGGGATGCGTTTCACGATCCGGGCACGCAAGCATTGCTGACGGGCGTGGGCTGCCTGGGAGCGCGTAATGCGTGCTGCGTAATGCGTAAAGGTCCTCGCGCCGCGGTGGTTTCGTTACGCATCACGGATTACGAGTTACGAGACGTCTGCTCGTTCGACGTCGTCTTCGCTACGTTGCCTGGATCATGGAACGTAGAGGCTTGATTGAGCGCAGGACAGATGCCCTGGCGCTTGGGGTCTTTACTGGAGGGACTCGATGCTCGGTTTCAATCACTGGCGGGTGCAGCACAAGCTGGGCCTGTTGATCGGCGTGTTCCTGGTCGGTTTCCTCGCGCTGGGGTGGACGGCGCGGAACACGCTCGACACCGTGAAGATCAACAGCCCGGAGTACCACCGGATCATCCAGGGCAAGGATCTCATCGCGGACATCCTGCCGCCGCCGGAGTACATCATCGAGTCGTACCTCAAGGTATTCCAGATGAAGGACGAGACCGATCCGGTCCGTCAGGCTGCCCTGCGGGACGAGTTCCGGAAGCTGCGCTCCGACTACGAGGCGCGGCATGAAGTCTGGGTGAAGGAGCTGCCGGAAGGCGAGCTTCCTCCCGGCCGTGGGCCGCGGAGACCGCGTTGCGGCGGCCAAGCTCGTGCGTGGGACGCTCTCCCAGCACTACGAGGCCCACCGCGCCGCGATCGATAAGGTGGTGGTGCTGGCCACCCGGCAGAACGAGCTTCGAGAGCAGGAAGTCCAGGCCCTGGTGGCGGGACGCGCGGCCTGGATGTTGGGCCTTGGCCTGGCGCTCGTGGCGGCGGTGTTGTTGATCAGCGCGCTGATCGGCACCAGCGTCTCGCGCCCCCTGCGCCGCACCATCAGCGAGCAGGAGCGGGCTGCGGCGCAGCAGGCCGCGGCGGTCCACCAGACCACCACCACGATGGAGGAGCTGGGGGCGTCGTCCCGGCTCTCCGCGGAGCAGGCGGAGGCGGCGTCCGGCGGCACCCGCGAGGCGCTGAGCCTGGCCGACGAAGGGAACCGCACCGTCTCCGAGACCCTGGAGGGCATGAGCAGCCTGAAGGACCGGTCCTCGGCTATCGCGACGCAGATCATGCGGCTGAGCGAGCAGACCAGCCAGATCGGCAACATCACGAACGTGGTGAGCGACCTGGCGAACCAGACGAACCTGCTGGCGCTGAACGCGGCCGTGGAAGCCGCCCGGGCGGGCGAGCACGGCAAGGGATTTGCCGTGGTGGCTTCGGAGATCCGGAAGCTGGCGGACGCGAGCAAGAAGTCCGCCGAGCGGATCAATACACTGGTTATGGAGATCCAGCAGGCCACGAACTCCACCGTGATGGTAACGGAGGAAGGCAACAAGACGGTGCAAACCGGCACGCGGCTGGTGCAGCGGACCGGGGAGGCGTTCAACGGGCTCTCGGCGGCGATCGACGGCACCTACGAAAGCGTGCAGCAGATCGCGCTCAATGCCCGGCAGCAGTCCGCGGCGGTCAACCAGGTGGTAGATGCCATGACCAGCCTGAACGGCGGCGCCCGGGAGACAGCCGCGGCGATCTCGCAAACGCGGGCCGGGATCCTCAAGCTGAACGAAGCCGCGAAGGAGCTCACCGCCCTGGTGTAGGTGTCCCCGCGATTCCATAACGGAAGTGAAGGGCACTCATCCGCCCTCGCAACCGTTGAGGATAGCAATTCGATATCTGACGGCCTGACCCTCGCTCGTAGTGGAAAGCGATCACTGATCCCCATGTTCGAGGACGAAGAACTAGTCTCTCTCTTTAAAATGGAGAGTGAGGAGCGCCTCCAGAACCTGGATCAGGGACTGCTGCGTCTGGAGGCGAACCCCACCGACACTACCACGCTGGAGGAGCTGTTCCGGGAAGCCCACAACCTGAAGGGCGCCGCCCGGATGCTGGGGGCGGTGGACGTGGGGAGGCTGGCGCATCGCTTCGAGGACATCCTGGGGGAGGCGCGCCGCGGTGATTCGCCGCTCTCCGCGGACCGGATAGACGGCCTCAGCCTGGGCCTGGACGCGCTCCGCAAGCTGGTGGCCGAGATCATCTCGGGGGTGCCGTCAGGGGTAGACCTGGAGCGCATACTGGCGGTTTTGAGCGGCTGGAAACCCGCCCCGGCCCGCCCCGGTCCGGTGGTTGCGGAGGATCGGCCGGCTCTGGGTCCCGGCGGCTCCGGCCCGCCCGCAGGCCCCAGGGCGAGCAAGCCGCCGTCGGACCTGCGGCATCCAAACGGCGGTCAGGCGTCCGAATCGGCTCCGGGCGCGGGATCCCCCGGCTCCGGGTCCCTGGCGCGGGGGATCTTCGGTGAGGGGAAGGCCCCGGAGCCGTATCCCCGCGTTGCATCACGGCCCGGGGTCCCGCCCGCGGCGCGTTCCCGATCGGACGCCCGGCCGCGGATCGAGGAGCTGCCCGCTGTGCCGCTCTCGACTTCGCTGGCGAGGGAGCGGAGCGAGCCGCCCACTGAGCCCGAACCCAAGCCGGAGGGAGCCGCCCCCGCCGAGAGCCCAACTCCGCCGGCCGCCGCGGCGTTCCGGATCGAGACGATCCGGGTGGAGCCGCAGCGGCTGGATGCGCTGCTCACGCATGCCGGAGAGCTGATCGTTACGAAGAGCCGGATCGCGCGGCGCCTGGTGGAACTGGAGCGGTTAGTCACCTTCCAGGAGGAGTGGGTGCGGGAGGCGCGCCGGACGCACGGCTATCGGTCCTCAGAGCCGGACGCCCCGGTGACTGCGGCGGAGCGCTTGCCGGCCCGCGAGCGATTGGATCGCCTGGGCGCGCTCCTGGCCGAGCTTCAGTCCGCCGCTACCGAAGACGTGGCGCGGCTGGAGTTCGTGGCGGACCAGTTGGAAGACGGTATTCGCAGCATCCGCCTGCTGCCGCTGTCCACCATCTTCAACCTGTTCCCCCGAATGGTCCGCGATCTCTCCCGCGAGCAAGGGAAAGAGGTCCGGCTGTTGATCGAAGGCGGCGCCATCGCTGCGGATAAGCGGATCGTGGAAGAGATCAAAGATCCGCTGATGCACATCCTCCGCAACGCAGTGGACCACGGCATCGAATCCCCGGTCGAGCGCGACCGAGCGGGCAAGCCGCGCGAGGCGAAGCTGCGACTGCGCGCCACTCAGACTGCCACCAACGTGGTGATCGAAGTGGAGGACGACGGGCGCGGGATCGACCTGGAAGCGATCCGGCGCACCGCCTTGAAGCGCCGCGTGCGGACCGAGGAAGAGCTGGCGGCGATGGGCCCTCGGGAGATCAGCGAGCTGATCTTCGCGCCCGGGTTCTCCACTCGCGCCGCCGTGACAGACGTGTCCGGCCGGGGCGTGGGCCTGGACGTGGTGCGGAAGAACGTCGACTTCCTGAAGGGGTTCCTGGAGGTGGAGTCACGGCCG
>JAJFMS010000590.1 GCA_020696885.1 Armatimonadota bacterium
CTCGTGTTGCTGGCGGTCACCACGTAGTAGTAGGTGGTGCCGTTCGTCAGCCCGGTGTTGGCGTAGCTGGTGCCGGTGAGGCCGGTCGCGATGGCCGTGTAGCCGGCGCCGCTGGTGGTGGAGCGCTTCACCGTGTAGCTGGTGGCGCCGGCGGCGGCAGTCCAGGAGAGGGCCACCTGGCCGTTGCCGGCGCTGGCCAGCAGGCCGGTGGGGGCTCCCGGCGCGGCAGGCAGCGGGGCGACCGGCGTGGCGGCGGCCTGGGCGGAGGCAGCGCTCTCGCCACCCGCGTTGGTGGCGGTCACCACGTAGTAGTAAGGGGTGCCGTTGCTCACACCGGTGTCGGTGTAGCTCGTGTCGCTCACGTTGGTGACGGCTGCGTAGCCGCTGCCGCTGGTGGTGGAGCGCTTGACCGTGTAGGTGGTGGCGTCGGCGCTGGCGGCCCAGGAGAGGCTGACCTGCGCGTTACCGGAAGTGGCTTGCAGGGACGCCGGGGCCGCGGGAGCCGCCGGGGCCGGGCTGTCGGTACCCGCCGCCGGGATCAGTTCGATGGCGCTGAGGAGCGCGTTGTCGACCACCCGGTTGAACGCCACGTTGATCACCGAGCCGGTGCTGGTGACGGCGAACTCCTTCACGATCGAGCGGTTCAGCCCGCCGGCGGCGGTGACGATGTCGAAGTTGGTGAGCACGCGGCTCCCGTTCACATCCACGTTGAACACGCGCCCGCCGGCCCAGAAGTAGCACTCGGCGAAGTGGAGCCGCAGGGTGTAGGCCCCGGCGGCAGCCGGCAGGGCGTAGCTGAAGCTGGTGCCATACCGCACGTTCAGGTAGAGCGAGTCATCGGTGGTGTTCACGATGTCGCGCGTCGTGTACGTCCACGGCGAGCCGCCCGCGGCGTACTGGTCCGCGCCGAACGTGGTGCTGGCGGCGGCGTAGGCGGTGCCGCCCGCGTTGATCCGCAGGCCCTGGGCGCTGGGAGCGGCCGGCGTGGCGGCCACCTGGGCGCTGGCCGCGCTCTCGCCGCCGGAGTTGGAGGCGGTCACCACGTAGTAGTAAGCCGTGCCGTTAGCAACGGTGGCGTCGGTATAGCTCGTGCCGGTCTGACCGGAAGCGACCGCCGCGTAACCGTAACCGCTGGTGGTGGAGCGCTTCACCGTGTAGCTGGTCGCGCCGGTGCTGGCGGTCCAGGAGAGGGTCACCTGGGCGTTCCCGGCTGCGGCCTGGAGGCCGGTCGGCGCCGCGGGAGCCGTTGCTGCGGGAGCGGAAGGGGTGGCGGAAACCTGCGCGGAAGCCGCACTCTCGCCGCCCGCGTTGGTGGCGGTGACTGTGTAGTAGTAGGTGGTGCCGTTAGCCGCGAGGGTGTCCGTGTAGGTGGCCGTGGTCAGGCTGCTGGAGAGGGTGACATACCCGTAGCCGCTGGTGGTGGAGCGCTTCACCGTGTAGCCGGCTGCGCCGGAGACCCCATTCCAGGAGAGGGTAACGCGGGCGTTGCCAGCCGCCGCCTGCACCCCGGTGGGCGCTGCCGGTGCGGTGACGGTGCCGCCGCCGCCCGCCGCGAGGAGGGCGCGGAGCGCGTTCACCCGTCCGGCGCCGGAAGCGAGCGTGCGGCCGGAGTAGGGGTGGTAGGCGTCCGTGTTGCCGATGATCAGGCTGTTGATCTGGGCGTTCGTCAGCGCCGGAGCGTGGGCGCGGAGCAGCGCCGCCAGGCCGGCGACGTGCGGGGCAGCCATGGAGGTGCCGGACATCGCCGCGTAGCCGCCGCCACGGTAGGTGGAGACAATGGAGACGCCGGGGGCCGCGGTCTTCACCCAGTAGCCATAGTTGGAGAAGGAAGCCAGGGTGTCCGAGGAGTCCGTGGCGCCCACGGAGATCACGTTGGAGAAGCCGGCGGGGTAAAAGGTGGTGGAGATGCCGTTGTTGCCGGCCGCCGCCACGATGATGCAGCCCTTGCCCCACGCATACTGGATCGCGTTGTTCATGGTGGTGGACGCGCCCGCGCTGCCCAGGCTTAGGCTGATGATCCGCGCGCCACGGTTGGCCGCCCAGATCACTCCGTCCGCCACACTGGCGTCGGAGCCGTTGCCCGCGCTGTCCAGCACCTTCACCGGCATCAGCCGGATGTAATCGTCCGATCCGGCCACTAGCGGGTTCCAGCCGGCCACGCCGGCCACGCCCTCGCCGTTGTTGATGCGCGCCGCGATGGTGCCGGCGCAGTGGGTGCCGTGACCCTGGTCGTCGTTCGCGTTGCTGGAGCGGTTCAGGGCGTTGTAACCCACCACCTGACCGTTGGCGTCCCGCAGTAGGAGGCTGGAGAGGTCCGGATGGGTGTATTCGATGCCGCTGTCGACCACCGCCACGATCTGCTGCGCCTGCGGCTCAAAATAGTCCCACGCGCGATCTACCTGGATCTTCTTGGGGCCGTACTGGTTGCCCCACTGGGGATCGCTGGGGGTCCCAACGGCCTGGACAAGGTTGTTGACCTCTACATAGGCCACCGCCGCGTGCTTCCGCAGCCGGTTCGCGGCGTTCGCCATGCCCGAGCGGCCGCCTACCCGCACCCGGTAGGCCCGGATCACGTCCTGCCCGCCCTGCACGGTGCCTTCACTGCCCACGATCTGGGCCAGTTGGCCGGCGTTACCGCCCGCGCGCATCCCTACCAGGAGCTCTCCCACCACGGCGGGAGGGGCTACCTCAGTACTCGCCTGTACGGCGGAAAGGTATCCCCCTGCCAGCATGAGGACAGGCAGGAGCAGGCGCTTGAAATCGATCCGCTTCATTGGGGTCCCTCTCGATCAGCCAGTGCTTATGGCTTGGGTTGCTTTGCTGCGTGCTCCCGGGCCTCGGGTGTACGAGGGGGTTCCGGGAGCCGGGCGCGTCCGGGGATCTAGTCCGCCTGGTATCGTCGCCAACCTTAGCGTCGGCAAAGTCCGCCTGGTTCTCTTCTTTTGCAGGTGTGAATTTGTGATATGCGTTACCTTCGCTTGGAGAGAGACCGACCGAGGGCTATCACTCTAACTACCATACCAACGAGTCGTTGAGTGGGGGGAAACAGGAAACGCGCTACGGCTCAGCCAACCGTTCCCCGGCGGCTCTCACAGCCGAGGCGGTAGCCTGGGAGGGACGATGCGGTTCTTGACGCGAGATGCGTTTGCCGGGCGTTGGCTGAACGCCGACGGGCTGCAGGCGGTGGCGGTGCTGTGGATGGAGCTGTACGAGCACACGCTGCGCACCGGCGCCCGGCGCAAGCCGGGGTTCTGCTTGGTGGAGGCCGAGCTGTGGGGCTTCCCGCGCGTGCACGCGGAGTGGTACCGGCAGGGGATCGAGCAGCGCGCCCGCGAGTGGGGGCTGTACGATGTGCGCGTGGAGCTGAAGGACGCGGACACGCTGCGGGTCACCGGCCCGGAGGCCGCCACCCCGCCGATCTCCAGCCTCGCCCGCTGGTTCCACCTGTGCCTGAGCCAGGAGCTCCAGGGCCTCTGGTGCGAGCTCCGGATCTCCGCCCGGGATCGGCCGGGGTCGAGCGCTAAGGAGACCGGCTACGGCGGCTCGCTGGCGGTCTCCGGGATGCTGCAGGGCGGCGGGTTCCAGCTCCTGGCGCTGTGGCCCAGCCCGCACAACCGCGCTACGGACGCGGTGTACGTCTGGGTGCGCTGGGAGCATGAGAAAGCGTTCCTGGCCCTCCTGGATGGAGCGCCCGGCCCTACGGGACCCCGGCGCCTCCCCGCCTGGGTAGCGCCGCTGTTCGGGGAGGCCGGCTCGAGCCGGCTGGGCGACCTCACCCTGGCGTTCCTGGGGCCGAACGAGCGGTCCGTGCGGGCGTTCCTGGGCCGCATCGCGCTGTCCGCCGCCGGGGCCGGCGTCACCGGCTACCTGCTCTTCATCACGTCGCAGCGCGGCTTCCGCTTCGGCTCCCTGCTCTTCCTGGGGGCCTTCCTGCTCTCCCTGGCCGGGCTCGGGTTCACGGTGTGG
>JAJFMS010000591.1 GCA_020696885.1 Armatimonadota bacterium
GGAGCATCGTTCCGGTAGAAGGCCGCGGCGCGGAACGCCTCGTCCTTGCCGATGTTCTCCAGCCGCTCCACGCGCATCCGCAGGTCATCACTGCGCCAGCCGTAGGCGCGGACCCACTGGCCGCCGTTTACCTCGTGGACGGAGATCGGCTTTCCGGCCAGGTCCAGCACCGGGGCGTCCTTCGGCACGTGGAGCGTCCAGGTATTTCCGGAGGCTTTCACCTGCAGGCGCCGGGTGCTCTCGAACGGACCGGTATCATCGCTTACCCGCCCGACGATAACGAACGGGGCTCCCATCGAGACCTTTCCGGCCGGGTTAGGGAAGACCTCCCGGATGCCGGCTACGGACGAGATGTAGCCGAAGTCATACCCCGACCGGTAGAACGCGCTTCGCTTGTGCTCTTTGTCATCCGGCGCGATCACCTGGATGCGGCGCACTTCCACCCGGCGCGGGTCACCCATCATGGCGCCTTCGGCGCGCACCCACATCCCGTCGTCCAGGCCATCTTCGTCCAGTTTCTGCCCGCGCAGCCCGAGCACTTCGGCCTTGCGGAAGTGCAGGGTGTAGTCCGATTTATCCGGACCGATGGCCACCTGCATCTTCTTCTCATTCAGCTCGCCCTTGGGCGGGCTGGTGATCCGTCCCACCACTACTACCGGCGTCCCTTTGGCAAAGGTCGCCGCCTTGGTCTCTGCCGCGCGGGCGGGGGCGAGCAGCCCCAGCAGCGCCACGCCGAGCAAAGGTACTGTTAGTTGCCTCATCTTGCCTCCTTGCATCGCAAGTCGTCAGACTGCGATTTCCCAAGTAGTAAACAGGCTAAACGGCCTCCCCGGCAGCCCTCCCAGGCACCCTCCAGGTGGGAGTACTGTCACCCGGCAGGCCCCCGGGGAGGCGTTCTCGCGAGCCGGAAGGGACAGAAGGAACGGAAGCGACGTGCGGCGGGAGGCGTAATTCGTGATGCGTATCGAGCGCGATTGCGGTAGCAATGACTCAGCGCCCAGAAGTACGCCCTCCGCTGAACAGCCCAATGACCAGACCGTTGAAGATCGGGATCGCCGGTGCCCGGGGCATCGGCAAACACCACGCCAAGTGGTTCGCGAAAGCCGCCTGCGATGTGACGGCAATCTATGGCCGGACCGAGGAGTCCGCCCTGGCCGCGGCGGCGGGCCTGCGAGATCTGTTCGGCTTTACGGGCCGCGCCTTCCATGACTGGGACCGGTTCCGCGCGGAGGGCGGCTTCGAGGCGTGCAGCGTCTGCTCGCCGGCGGAGGCGCACCTGGAGAACGTGCAAGACCTGGCGGCGGACGGACGGCACCTGCTCTGCGAGAAGCCGTTGGTCTGGAACTGGGACCGCTCACCGCGGCAACTGGTGGAAGCTGCGGCGGCGCTGGTGGAGGCGGCCGAACGGCACGGTGTGACCCTGGCGGTGAACGTGCAGTACCCGGCGGTATTGGCGGGCTGGGAAGAGCTGCACCGGCAGGTGCTGGGGCGCGACCCGGTGTATCGCTCGCTGCACTTCACCATGGAGACGAAGGGGAAGCCGCGGAGCCCGCACGGCGCGGCGGAGGTGTGGGTGGACCTGGCCCCGCATCCGCTGGCGGTGCTGGATGCCCTGGCGCCGGGTGAGGTGGATTGGTCCACGCTCCGGCATGAGGACGGTCCGCACGAAGCGATCGTGGACTTTGACTGGCTCTCCGGGGATCTTCGCCTGCCGGTGCACATCGAGTGCCGGCGCACCACGGACGGCACCGTGTGCCGGAAGCTCGGCAACCAGGACCTCACCGTGGTGTATGACGGCTGCCACGTGGACGGCGAGTTTCGAGCGCGGCTCCGGGCGCAGCTCCCCGGCGCGGAGCACGAGTGGGTGGGCACGGACTTGATGCAGGTGTCCGTGGAGCGCTTCGTGGAGGCGGTGCGGACCGGTGATCCGAGCCGGGTGCTGGTGGACGGACCGGCCGGGATCCGTCAGCAGATGGCGTTGACGGGGATCTGGGCGCACTGCTGGGAGTGAGGGGGGCTTGTTGGGGCAGAGTGGCGTGGTTGTACATAGGGGAAGCTCGCGGGTGGGAGCGGGCCTTCCCTATCTGCGTGCATCCGCGTCCATCTGCGGCTAAAACTCCGGAGCCCCGACATTACGGCTGGGTGCTGATGGCGGCGTCCGCGATGCGGCGGGCGAGGTCGGGGAGTTTGGAGCCTTCCAGGTTGCACATGATCGCTACGACGCAGCGGTCGTCGGGGCGGAGGTAGAGGTAGGTGGCCACGCGGGGCTGGGCTCCGCCGTGAGCGACTTCCCGCTTGCCGCCGCGGCTGCTGAGCGCCCAGCCCAGCCCGTAGGCGGACTCGCTGCCGTCGCGGAGCTTCTGGCGGGTCCACATCTGTGCCCGCGTCTCCGGCTTCACCAGCCGGTCCGTTTGCATCGCCAGGCCGAACTGCACCAGGTCGGTGGCGGTGCTGCAGAGGCCGCCTCCGGGAATCTTGTTGCTGGTGTCCGCCATGATCGAGTTGATCAGGGTGCCGTCCGGCAGCTTCTGGTAGCCCTGGGCCCGGAACGGGATGATCGCCAGGGCGTCGTCCACGCGGATCCGCTCCATGCCGGCCGGCTTGAAGACGTGGGCCTGGAGGTAGGCCGGGAAGTTCTGCCCGGAAGCGCCTTCCACGGCGGCTCCCAGCAGGTTGTAGCCGTAGGTGGTGTAGAGGTACTTCGTGCCGGGCTCGTGGAGCAGCGGATCGTCTTTGAAGATCGCGAGGGGCGCGGTGAGGTCCGCATAGCGCCGGGTGCTGGCGATCTCGCCGGACTTGTAATGGCGCACGCCGGCGAGGTGTCCGAGTAGCTGGCGGCAGGTGACCAGCCACTGCTTCTGGGGGAAGCTGGGCACGTACTTCTGCACCGGCGCATCCAGGTCCAGCTTGCCGTTCTCCGCAAGCTGCATCGCGGCGACCGCGGTGATCGGCTTGGAGATGGAGGCCAGCCGGTAGATCGTCTCTGCGCGGGCCGGGACCATGTTCTCCAGGTCCGCGATGCCGTAGCCGCGGGAGAGCCGGAGCTGGTGCCCGGTGGCTACGGCCAGGGTGAGCCCGGGGATCTTCTGGGCGGTCATCTCCTCCCGCACGAGCTGGTCGATCCGGGAGCTGACTTCCGCCGGGAGCCCGGCGGGTCCCTGCGCGCCGGCGGGCACGATGGCGATGACGGCGAGGGCGAACAGCAGTCGGCGCGAGAGGCGTGGCATAAGGGTCCTCTGGGGAAGGGACGAAGTGAGGGCGGCTATCCGTGCTGGGGGAGCTCTACCAGGAGGCAGGGGCCGCTGTGGAGCACGTCGATGCCGGCGTCGCGGGCGCGCTGGACGGCGGCTGCACTTTCTGCTCCGGGCTGCATCCAGATGCGGCGCACTCCGGCGGCGATGGCGTCTTCCACCACCCGCTCCGTAACGCGCGGTGGGGTGATGATGGACACGGCTTCCACCGGCTCCGGCAGCGAGCGCAGGTCCGGAAAGACGGGGTGCCCGAGCACGGTGGCGGCGTTGGGGTTTACCGGGAACGCACGCCGGTGGTATCGCAGCAGCGCCGCGAAGCAGCGGTGACCAAACTTCGCCGGATCGTCGCTGGCGCCCACTACCGCGAAGGCGGGGGACGCCAGGAACTGCCGGACCAACTCTGCGGTGTTTTGCTCTCCTGCCATCAGTAGGGTTCTCCTGGATCTGTTTTACCGAATGGGCCGGCGAAGTGGTAGGTGGAGGGCGGCGGAGGACACGAGGGCCGGCGGTGCGAACGCTTGCGCGGGAAAGGAGCCGGGAACTATGACAGCGCTGGGAATGACCGGAGTTTTGCTGGCGGGGCTGCTGCTCGCCGTGGGAAGCGCGGCGCACGCGGCGGCGCCGGCAGGGGTGAGCGTGGTCGGGGACTGGGAGGTGGAGGTGTCCGTGGAGACCCCGGCGCCCCGAAAGGTCCGGCTGCGCGTGACCCCTCCG
>JAJFMS010000592.1 GCA_020696885.1 Armatimonadota bacterium
TACATCGCCGCGGGGCTCCTCCTGGGGCTCGCCATCTTCTCCAGCGTCGAGGCAACCCGGCCTTCCTGGACGTTCGCGGCGCTGAACTGGCTCGCGGGCCTGCTGATGATCGGGATCTACTACTGGATCATCCTGGCCATCAACTCCTCGCTGGCCGGCGGGGACCCCGAAGCGGACCTGACGGACGACGAGCCCACCCCGACCGCGCCGGACCCTTACGGCGATCGCGGCGGCCGGTTCTAATCCTAAAAACGACGCTTTCCTGGCCTGACGGCGCTCGCAACCGAGCGGTTGCCCGGAGTCCCGGAGCCATCCGGGCAGCACCTGCCGGAGTCGGCGACTACAACCGTGAAGCCGTGCCCGGATGCTCCGGGACTCCGTGGCAATCGTGCCGTGGCGGCTACCGTAACCCCGGTCATTCGCACGAGTGGTTGTATTACTAAGCCGCGTGCCCCACGGTTACGCGATCGATGCCTCGTTAGCTGGCTCGGTCGCCATCCGCACTTCGTCCGTATCGTGAGTCTCCATCCGGATGTCACGGGCAGTGGGGTTGCGGAGTTCCGTAGGGATCTCGGTGGCCGCCGAATCGGTGGCCTTGGGGTGCGCCGCGCGCTGGGCAGTACCCGCGGCCTCGACGACATCCAGTAGCGACTTCTCCGGATCCGGCTGGGCAGTCTGATTCTCGCCCCAGGCACCCCAGCTTTCGTTGGAGCGGTCTTCTTCCGGCTCCCGCACGGCAGTGGCGGCATCTTCGCGGTCCAGGTGCGGGGAATCCGGGTGGTGCGGTGCGGTGTTCGTGTCCGGCATAGTGGCGTGATCCTCCGGCTGGCTGCTACCCGGCTGGGAAGTAGCGCAAACAGCGTGACCGGCTTTGCGACGGGGTTTGACGAGATCCGAGGACACCGGCGCTCGGCGAGCGCCGGCTACGGGGAACGGTTGCTGCTCAGCCGGGAAGGGCACCGTTTTCGGTAGCCGCTGTCGCCTGCTCCCCTGGGGCGATCCGAAGCTGTTTCGGGGCACTTTGGGGCGTTGACACGCCCCCAGGGTTTCGTTATGATGAGGTCGCTTCACCCGCCCTCGTAGCTCAGGGGATAGAGCATCGGCCTCCGGAGCCGGGAGCGCAGGTTCGATTCCTGCCGAGGGCACTCACATCGCAAAGAGCAGTTCCGCACTGTACGGAACTGCTTTTTTCTTGTCTCTGGGGTCGGGCCGCGACCGTTAACGTCCGACATGACCTCATGAGCAATGCACAGCCTGCCAATTTGGGGAACCTAATCTCCTGAGGCCTGCGCAAGCGTAGTCCCACACCTTCCCTCTCACCTTTCCCGTCGCTCGTCTTGATTCTCATGGCGAATTGGCGGTATAGGAGTTCGTATGCGCATCACCGTCGTCGGTACCGGATACGTCGGCCTCGTTACGGGTGCCTGCCTGGCACACCTGGGACATGAGATCGTCTGCATGGACGTGGACCAGGAGAAGGTCCGCTCCCTGCGTGCCGGACGCGTGCCGATCTATGAGCCTGGCCTTGATGAACTGGTGGCGAGCGAGTGCACCACCGGCCGGCTCCGCTTCTCCGACGATTTCGCCGAGGCCGTTCCCGGCGCCGAAGCCGTGTTCATCTGCGTGGGCACTCCGTCGCTGGCGGGTGGCCAGGCGGACATGTCGTACGTCGAGGGCGCCGCGCGCTCACTGGGCGAGCACATGACCGGCGACTACTGCGTCATCATCAACAAAAGCACGGTCCCAATCGGCAGTGGGGACTGGGTGGGCATGCTGGTGCGCCAGGGCGCCGCGCGCCGCGTGGCGGCCGGGTCCGACTTTCAGGTACATGCCGCGGGCGGCACGGCGGTAGCCACCGGGCCGTCGGTGGACACCGCATTCGATATCGTCTCCAACCCCGAGTTCCTCCGGGAAGGGACCGCCATCTCCGACGCGCTCAACCCGGACCGCATCGTGATCGGAGCGGAGAGCGAGCGCGCGGTGGAGCGGATGCGCGCCCTGTACGCGCCGCTGATGGCGCGTGTGACCGCCGAGGGGCGCGACGTGCCGTTCATCGTGACCGACCGCGCCAGCGCTGAGATGATCAAGTACGCGGCCAACGCGTTCCTGGCCACCAAGATCTCGTTCATCAATGAGGTCGGCAACATCTGTGAGCGCGTGGGCGCGGACGTGCTGGAGGTGGCCCGCGGCATCGGCCTCGACACCCGGATCGGCAGTTCGTTCCTCAGCGCCGGCATTGGTTGGGGCGGTTCCTGCTTCCCGAAGGATCTGGCCTCGATGGTGCACACCGCCCGCGAGTACGGGTACGACGCGCGGCTGCTGGACTCCGTCCGGGACGTGAACGCCGCCCAGCGCGTGGTGGTGATCCGGAAGCTCCAGGAGCGGCTCAAGCTGATCAAGGGCAAGACGATCGCGCTCTGGGGCCTGGCGTTCAAGCCCGGGACGGATGACCTTCGCGATGCGCCCGCGCTGCTGATCGCCGAGCGCCTCGCCGAGTTGGGCGCAGAGGTGCGCGCCTACGACCCGCAGGCGATGGAAGCTGCCGCCAAACGGGGCCTCAAGGCCGAGCTGTGCGCATGCCCCTACGAGGCCGCCCGGAACGCGGATGCTGTCGTGCTCATTACCGAATGGCCGGAGTTTTCGCAGACCGAGTGGCCGCGCCTGCGCGAAGAGATGCGTCGCCCGCTGATCGTGGACGGCCGGAACGCCCTGGACCGGGCGTCCCTGCTGTGGCACGGCTTCGAGTACTGCGGCATCGGCCGGTAATCACGCCGACCCCTTAAGGAAATGGGGGTCCGACCAAAGCGGGAAACCGCTGGGCCCAGACCCCAGGTAAACGAGGCACCGGGAAACGCAACCACGCGTTCCCGGTGTCTTTTAGCGTGCCAGCCCGGGAGTGTCAGATGCCTCCGTGATGGGAATGAGGGGGCAGCGGAGCTCCGGCGCCATCTCTGAAGACACCATCCCGATTCTCCCATGGCGTTCCGCGTGAAGGAGGCTTCTATGGCACATCAGATCCCGCTCAACGCTTCCGACCGGGCCGATAGCCCCCGGCATGACCCGGTTAACGACGACTCCACGCACTCGATTGCCGGGGACCTTGCCTACAAGCGACTGGCCCTGGTCAATGTGGTATTTTTCGGCGTCCCCGGCGCCGGTGACCGGCAGTGGGTGCTCATCGACGCCGGCCTAACCGGCACCGCCGGGCTCATCGATGCCGCCGCCAAGGAGCGGTTTGGACCGGCATCCCGACCTGCAGCCATCATCCTCACCCACGGCCACTTCGATCACATCGGAGCGCTCAAGCAGCTCGCCGACCAGTGGGACGCGCCGATCTACGCGCACGAGCTGGAACTGCCGTTCCTGGACGGCCGCTCCGCCTATCCGCCCCCGGACCCCTCGGTCGGCGGCGGCATCATGCCGGCGCTCTCCAGGTTCTTCCCGCGTGGGCCGATCGACGTTAGCCGCTGGCTGGCAGCGCTTCCCAAAGACCGAACCGTGCCGGGAATGCCTGGCTGGGAGTGGGTCCACACGCCTGGCCACGCTCCCGGTCACGTGTCGCTGTGGCGGGAAACCGACCGCGCGATCATCGCAGGCGACGCCTTCATCACCACCGATCAGGAGTCGGCCTACGCCGTAGCCACCCAGCGCCCGGAGATGCACGGACCGCCCCAGTACTTCACGCCGGACTGGGACAGCGCCGGCGAGTCCGTGCGGCGTCTCGCGGAGCTGGATCCGGAGCTGGTGGTAACCGGTCACGGTCCCGCCATGCGCGGGGCAGAGACGCGGGCCGCGCTCCATCTCCTGGCACGCGACTTCCACCGGATCGCCGTGCCGGAGCACGGGAGGTACGTGGCAGTAGAGGAGAGCGAGCGGGAATCGGAGTACGCTGGAGGGTGAGCAGGGAATTAACCGCAGAGACGCAAGCCTGCCCGTACGGGAGGACGCGGAGAGGGTCCGG
>JAJFMS010000593.1 GCA_020696885.1 Armatimonadota bacterium
CAGGGTCGAGTTACGAGTGGCAGCTCGTTCGCTTACCCGCAGAACCACCGCCGCCGCAGGATGGGGCCTCTCGCCCATGAGACCTGAACGGGCGGCTGGTGTCCGCTCTCGAAAGGACTCAACCGATGTACAGAACGCGGTGTGCACTCATCGTGTCAATGCTGGCGCTGCTGGGAACCTTCGCGCAGATGAACGTTTCCTCCGCAGCTGGGGCCCAGCCCGCGCAGTCCTGGGTCGGGATCTACGACATCCCCGAGCAAGTAGGGGGAGCGACCCGCGTAGCGACGGATGACGCTGGGAACGTTTATGTCACGGGCATCGGCCCCGACGGTTTCAACAGTGACATCATCACCATCAAGTACACGTCGGCGGGGACCGTAAGCCCCGGATGGCCGGTCCGGTACCAGGGTCCCCTGACGGGACCCGACGCTCCCACCGGAATCGCGGTGGACAGCCAGGACAACGTCTATGTTGCCGGGCGGACGTGGCAAGCCCGAGGAGGGGGGCTGATCGAGGGCGACCGCTACGATGGCGTTCTGATCAAGTACGACGCGGACGGCGTGGTGCAGTGGGTCCGGATCTACGCCGGCGCCGGAGAGGGGGACGACCAGTTCAAGGATCTGGTCATCGATGCCGCCGACAACGTGTATGTATGCGGCTACACCTTCACTGCGGAAGGCTCGCCGGGGAACAACTCGTCGGACCTCCTCACCATCAAGTACCAGCCGAACGGCGACTTCGCAACCGGCTGGCCGCAGGTGCGCGACAATCTCGGAACGGCGCAGTACGCCGAGCACCTGGCGCTGGATGGGCTCGGTGATGTCTGTGTTACCGGAACCTTCAGCACGAGTGAGTTCACGCAGACCGTTAAATACAGCACCAGCGGCGGGCTGCGCTGGGATCGTTTTTTCACTGGACCGGGCCCGACGGCGAGCTTCTCCACCAACTCTCCGGAAGCCATCGCCGCGGATGCGGCCGGGAACGTTTACGTCACGGGCGTTTTCGCCGACGACATCATGACACTGAAGTACGATGCGGCCGGAGCTCTCTCGCCCGGCTGGCCTACCTACTTCGCCGGAACCGTCGGCCAACGCGATCTCGGCTTTGACGTAACCCTCGACGGGACAGGCAGCGTGTACGTAGCCGGGCAAATCGGGTCGGGTGATACCGTGCCTAAGCTCATCCTGCTGAAGTACGCGCCTGGAGGCGCACTGCAGTGGTCGAATGCCTATCAGGAGCAGCCCCCGACCTCACAGGACCGTTCGTATCTGGGGATCGGGGCGGACAACGCGGTCTACGTGACCACGGATCACGGCATCAACTATGTCACCACCGGATTCGACCCGGACGGCACAGTAACCTGGCGGGAATTCCAGACCGGCGGCCACACGGCCGGCATCGCGACGAGCGCGAACGGCAGCTTCACCGTGGCCGGCACCCTTCGCTTTCCCAGTCGGTATCTGACGATCCAGTACTCGCCTGCGGGGGCGTCAGCGGCTCCGGACGCCAATGACGACACCTACAGCACCTGGAAGAACTGTCCCAAGAGGCTGGCGGTGCTGGCTAACGACACCAGCGGGGCCGGCGGCGCGCTCACGCCGGCCATCGATGACGCGCCGGACCATGGCGCCGCCGTGGTGAATGCGGACGGCACCATCTCCTACACCCCGGCAACCGGATACGTGGGGCCAGACGCGTTCACCTACCACGTTACGGAAGGAAGCTCCCCCAGCGAGCCGGCGACGGTGACGCTCACGGTGCAGGACGACACCCTCCGGCCCACCGGCACGGTGGGAACCGTGGTGGTCCAGAGCCCCACGCGCGTCTATGTTCCGGTCACCGCGATGGACGGACAGAGCGGCGTCGCCTCCGTCCAGCTCACCGGCAACAGCCGCAACTGTACGTTGGAAGATCCAGCCGGAAACTCGATAGGGATCGGGGGAACCCTCCACTTCGATCCGGCAGTCGGCTCGGTGGTCCTGAAGGCGGTCAAGGCCAACCCGGCGCAGGCAGCCCGTGTCGAGCTACGGCTGACCGACTGCAGCGGCAACACGCTGCTCACGGACCCGGTGATCGCGAACCTTGAGGTGCGCAAGAAACAGCTCTCCCAGACCTTCCGCCGTATCCCCGCCGCGGAGCATTACCTGGAGATTCAGAACGGCACGCCGGGGCTGACGGACTGCAAGCTCTGGATCAACGGTAAGCTGGCGTACCGGGGCGACCTGACGGATGGCCAGCTACTCTCCCTGGATATCGTCCGATGGATGGGTGGCCGGAACAACACCGTGCGGATCTCCGCCTCGGGTCCGGCTGGAGCCACCGCGGTGCTGCTCATCGGCGACGAGTCGATGCAGGGCAGCCGTGCGCGTCCTTCCGCGCGGCAGGTTGAACCTACCGGAGCCCGGCGGTTTGACTTGAGCATCGCGCCGTAGCAACAACCCCGACAGAGAGTCGGGAGGCCTCCTGACTCTCTGCCGAGGACCCACCATCACGCTAGCCCGTCTCGGTCTGCGGCTACGCCTCTCCCGTCACGGCCCCTTCCGGCTGCGCCAGGTCCGCCATCGGCTCCGCGGGCTGAACTTCCGGACGCGTGACCTTCTGCCCGCGGGTGCGCACGGCGCCCGCCTCCAGCAGCGTCTTGAACCGCAGCAGGTCATCATCGAGCTGGCGCTTCGGGTCCGCACCGAACAGGGTCGCCACGGCGTGACCCATCGCGCCTCCGGGCGGGCTGTAGGTCATCCGCACGTGGATCCGCGTGACCTCCGGCTCTACTTCTTCGAACCGCACCTCGCCGGCATTGGTCACCGTCGAGCCATCCAGGCTCTTCCACGCAATCCGCTCGTGCCGGCGCAGGGCCGTGATCTCCGCGTCCCATGACACCGGCAGCCCCGCCGGCCCGTCCGCCACCCAGTGCGAGGTGCCGCTCTCGTTCTCGCGAACCTCGCGGATGTGCTGCATGAACCGGGGAAAGTTCTGGAAGTTGGCCCAGAAGGCAAAGGCCACGCGCACCGGGACGGCCACGTCCAGGCTCTTGTTGACCGTGACGCCGCTTCCCGACCGGGGACCGGGAGTCAGGGTGGACGGCGTGTTCGTCACCGCTCGCGCCACCAGCAAGCCGCCCATCGCCGCAGTAGCGATCCCGAAAAAGCCGCCCTTCCGGATGCCGCCTAGCGCTAGCGCCGCGCCAGTGGTGCCCACCAGCATCCGGCTCGTTGGGGACATACTGTTCTGCAGCAGATCCGGCGGCATCCCCAACCGGGGCCGCGTCTCCGCCGCCTGGCCTCCGCGCGGAAGCTGCTTCACCGTGGTGAGCCGGCTCTCCAGCCGCCGCACGCCGCGCACCCTGCGGATCCCGGTGAGCACGTAACCCAGCTCGGTCTCCAGCACTTGACCCGTGAGGGTCACCTCGCCGCTGCGGGCCGTCACGGTGATGGCGCTCGTAGCGGTGGTCAGGCGCCCGAGGGTCGACCGCACCCGCGCTTCCAGCCGCTGGTCGTCCACAATCTCTTCCGGGGTCAGGAAGCGGCGCGTCCGTGCCACGGTCCCCTGCGCGCGGTTGCCCGCGTCCTCCAGGAGCCGGCCCAGCGTGTCTTCCGCCACGTTGAGGGAGCGGACCAGCCGATCTCGCGCCCGAGCCCGGCGCCCGCGGCCGGAGCGAGGGTCCAGGAAGTACATCGCGGCGGCACCCATCGCGAGGCCGCCGACGACCGAAACGCCGCTGTCCCGCTTCATCTCCGCCCTCCTCCGCCGCGCGCCGCACCGTCTGGATCTCGTTTTACCCCCACAACCGCCCGGACCAACCTGCGTTGTGCGCCGGGTTAGCCGTCGCCGTCCGAACCGTCGGCTCCTCCCGGTGCGAACGTTCGGCGATGCAGGGAGGAAACCGGTGTCATTCGGTGCCAACTGGTACCCTGTGCTCGCCACGCAATACCGGCCAGCCAGCCCGTTTTCGTGGGC
>JAJFMS010000594.1 GCA_020696885.1 Armatimonadota bacterium
AACCCGGTGCTGACGATCTACACCGGCGGCGCGGTGGACCTCACCCAGGTCCGGATTCCCAAGGGCATCACCGTGCTGACGCTCTCCGACGTGAAGAAGCGGACCCGCGAGGGGCTCAGCAGCAAGGACAAAACCGTTCGAGGCTGGGGCGCGGGCGTGCTGACCTCCCTGGACCCATATGACATGGAGAGCCGGGACCTCGTGGCGAAGCTGCTGGACGACCCGGACAACTGGGTCCGACTGAATGCCGCCGGCTCCATCCCGCTGTTCGGGAAGAAGGCTGAGCCGGCGCTCCCCGCCCTCCGCCGCGCGCTGACGTCGGACGACAAGTCGCTCAAGGAGCGAGCGCAGGAGAGCATCGAGAAGATCCAGAAGGCGGAGGACCAGGCAGCCGCCGAGAAGGAGCACCAGCGCCTCCTGGAGCAGATCGAGCGGTTCGCCGCCGCGCTCAAGGCTGGATGAGAGGCGCGCGAGCCACTATCAGGACGAAGTTCCAGAACGGGGTCGAGCGGCTCGCCGACCCGTAATGCGTGCTTCGTGCTGCGTAACGAAACCGCCCCCGAGCGCCGGTTTTACGCAGCACGAAGCACGCATTACCCGCTGGGTACTCTCACACACTCCTGCCCTACTTGCTTGCCTCGGTCATCGATCGCCCCGGACGTTACTCGAAGACCACCATCGCGTGGCCGTCTACCCGCGGGACGGTCACGCGAGCGCGGCCTTCCGTGTAGGTGAACGGGAGGTCCGCGCCTTCCGGGGCCAGGTAGACCCGGCCGGGCGCGGCAGCCAACCGGACCGCCAGCTCCACCCCATGCAGCGGCAGCGCCTCTTCGATGGTCTGGATCTCACGGTACCGCTGCTCCGGCACGTAATGGAGCACGTGGGCGATTGTGCGCTCCGTCCCGTCGACGCTCTGGACTGCCAGCGAGACGTGGGCAGTAGTGGGCGCGTTCGTCTCCACCAGCTTGTCCGCCAGCAGGCGCTGCAGCGCGTTCAGGAAGAGCAGCTTGTAGGTGCGCACCCCGTGCCGCATGAACGAGCTGAAGATCGGGTGCGCGAAGTACACCGTGCTCTCCGTGGCGACCACCGCCGGGAGACCAGACGCCTTCTCGACCGGCGTGTGCCGGTGGCTGCAGAAATGGGCGTAGGTACGGTCGAAGTACGGATGCCACACCTCCGCCAGCGGCTCCGCACCGGCCAGCGGCTCCACCTCCAGCCCACGGTCGAACAGTACGTGCTCGGCGCGGAGCACCCCGGCGCTCAATGCCTCGCCGGGCTTCACGTAGTCCGGTGAGTACCGCCCCTCGGCGAGGTAGCGGACTCCCAGCTCCGGCAGCACGAACTCCTCGCGGCCTGCGGCCAGGCCGGAGCGGTGGGAAGCGATCACCTTGCCGCCCCCGGCCAGGTAGTCCTGCACCTTCGTTTGGAGCCACTCCGGCAGCCGGATCTTGTCCGGCAGCACCACCACCCGGTAGCCGGACCAGTCCATCTCGCTGTCCACCACGTCGAACTGGTAGTGCGCCTCCACCAGCATCCGGTAGGCGCCGCCCGCGGCGGTGTCCACGCGGCCATCGTGGACACCCAGCTCTTCCGGGTTGTAGATCGCCAGCTCGGTGACGGCACGGGCGCCGGCGCACCAGGGCTCCTTCGCCTCCACCTGCTGGTAGACGGCGCCGATCAGCTCGTAGGTGGCCTCGTCCAACTCGCCGTGCGGCGGAAGCTGGTCTCCAATGGAGACCTTGCTGCCCTCCGCCAGCGCGGTGAACGCCTCGTACTCCAGCGCCGCCTGGTTCTTGTACTCCCCGAAGCCGGCCCAGGTCTTGATGAACTTGCCGGTCATCCCCAGGTGGTCCAGCCCCAGGTTACGGGCGTAGCGGACCGTGAGCGGGTAGTGGTCGTAGCCCCAGCCGCCGCTGGGGAGGCTCTCCAGCTCCAGGTGCGAGTAGGTGTCCAGCGAACGGCGGAACGTGGGGTCCACGTGCCCGCTGTTCCAGAAGATGAGGCAATTCTGGTTCACGGCGCGGATCTCGTCCGTGATGCGCCGCTTCATCGCCTCCCGCACCTGGAACGCAAACGCCTTCCGGTCTGCCTCCGCCTCCGGGTCGAGCCCCTGCTCGCACATCCCCGCCAGGCAGAACCGGCAGCAGCACGGGCCCTGGTGGATGATGTCGAAGAAGAGCCCGTCCGTCTCGAACAGGGAGAGCACCTCCTGCGTCTGCTCGGAGACGTAGTCGATGTACGGCGTGTTGAAGCAGAGGTTGCGCCAGCCGGCCTCCAGCGGGCCGCCGCCGCGGACCTTGCCGTCCGCCATCAGCTCCACCCACTCCGGGTGCTCCCGCGCCACCAGCTCATCGAACCCCACGCTGATGTAGATCGGCACCCGGATCCCGGCCGCGTGGCAGGCCTGGATCTGCTCCTGCAGCAGGTTCACCTCCAGGTAGGGGTGCCTTGCCTGCGCGAACCGGGTGTCGTGGTAGATCATCCCGTGGTGGCACTTGGAGAAGCAGGTGATGGAATTGACCCGCGCCTCCTGCAGCCGCCGCGCGAATGCCGCCGCATCAAACCGCGCGCCGATGCCCGCGATCTGCTCCGAAGTATGGAAGTCCAGGTGGATCTGACGGTAAGGAAGGGGGGGCATGGGTGTTCAGGTGTTCAGGTGTTCAGGTGTTCAGAAAGCAAGCGTGACGCGGGTTCGAAGGATTGGCCACGTTCAGGGTACGCAGCAGCGTCACTGGCGACGGTATTTCCGGAAGCGCCTCGCTCCGAACACCGCCAATCTGTGTTCCGCCGCAGTCCCTAACACCTGAGCACCGAACATCTGAACGCCGCGCGAAGCGCCTTTACCCCCAATCCAGGCTGATGTCCAGCGCGGTGACGGAGTGGGTGAGGGCGCCGACGCTGATGAGGTCTACGCCTACTTCGGCGATGGCGCGGACAGTTTCCTCGTTGATGCCGCCGGAAGCTTCGGTGAGGGCTTTGCCGCGGCAGAGCTGCACGGCCTGGCGGCGGGTGTCCAGGTCCATGTTGTCCAGCAGCAGGACGTCCGCGCGGGCTTCCAGGGCTTCGCGGACCTGTTCCAGCGTCTCCACCTCCACCTCGATGCGCAGCGTGTGCGGCGCCAGTTCCCGAGCCCGCGAGACGGCGGCAGTCACACCCCCGGCGGCCTGGAGGTGGTTGTCTTTGATCAGCACGCCGTCGTAGAGGCCGAAGCGGTGGTTGTGGCCGCCGCCGGCGCGGACGGCGTACTTCGCCAGGGCGCGAAGGCCGGGGACCGTCTTGCGCGTGTCCACGATGCGGGCGCCGGTGCCCTCCACCAGCCGCACGAACGCCGCGGTGCGGGTGGCGATGGCGGAGAGGTGCTGGAGGAAGTTCAGCGACACCCGCTCTCCGGTGAGCAGCGAGCGCGCGGTGCCCTCCGCCTCCGCGATCCGCGTCCCGGGCGTGAGCGGGCTGCCTTCCTCCAGCAGCGTCCGGACCGTCACCGAGGGATCGACCCGCGCATACACCTGCTGGAGCACCGGGAGGCCGCAGAGGACCCCAATGTCCTTGGCCAGGAAGATCGCGCGGCCCCGCGTCTCCGCCGGCACCGTGACCAGGGAGGTAACGTCGCCCCACCATATGTCTTCCGCCAGCGCCTGTCTGTCGGCGCGCAGGGAATCGTCGCTCGGAAAGAAGAGTTCGTGCACTGAAAGAGTCCCCACCCCGGTCCGGGTCTTTCTCTTACTCTTACTCTTACTCGGATCCTGGGATTGCGAGTAAGAGTAAGAGTAAGACCCCTGGTTTCATTGGGGCCGCCGTGCTTCATAGCCCGTTGCGGCGGCGCAGGGGCATGTTAACCCTTCCGGTCGATTGCCGACCACCGAGGGTCAACCAGGTATGGTCGAGAACTCTGGGGGCATGGGGACGAATGCTTCGTAGGAGCATCCGCCATGATTGCCCTGGAAACGAGGACGAT
>JAJFMS010000595.1 GCA_020696885.1 Armatimonadota bacterium
CATCTGGCAGGAATCGGCCTACTTCGAGAGCGGCCGCGGCGAGACCCGGGTGCGGCTGCAGTCACGGCCGCGCGGAGCGAGCCCGCCGCCCTGGGCCTCGCTCTGCGAGATCTGCGTCTACGTGATCCCCACGAAGATCGGGGAAGACGCCTACCAGGCGATGGTGGAGGACCTGGGTGCGCTGAGCCGAAGCCTGCTGACGGACCTGTACGGCAAATCGGTGCGCACTTACGACGTCAAGTTCGCCCGGCAGGTCCGGCTGTATCATTCCCGCGAGGAAGAGCTGGATGCCATCGCCACGGTCATCGATCAGCTTGGGGTGCTGCTGGGCAGCATCCAGCGCCGCCCGGCGTCCCGCGTAGGACGGCAGATCACGCGCGGAAGCTATTGGGGGACGGAGCGGCTGACGCCCCGGGCCGTGGCCGCGGCGTCCCGGCAGGGGTCCTCGATCCGCGGCTCCATGCGTCCGGTCTCCATCATGCAGGAGCAGCTCACCGAGACGTTCGACATCCCCGAGCACCGGGTGCTGAAGGGCTTCCTCTACCTGCTGGAGCGGCGGACCGACCTCTGCGCCCGCGCCGCCGCGATGCACATCCACGCGATCGGTGAAGAGCGCCCGCTGCGGGACGTGCGCCTGGGGGCCGGCCCCTCGATCTTCGAGTCGATCGACGTGCCCAAGGTCAACCGGCTCAACGCGGCCCTCCGGAACGCGGAGCGGCTGCGAGTACTGATCCGCTCGATGAGTGAGCTGCCGTTCCTGCGGGCCGTGCGGCCGGAGCTGGACGCCGTGCTGCCGGCGCGGATCCATCCCAGCGCGGATTACCGGGAGCTGCTCTCCATCATCCAGGGGTTCCTGGTCCGGAACACCCTCAGCTACCACGGCGATGACTTCTCCGCGGTGACCAAGCTCACCAGCCGCCTGTACGAGCAATGGTGCTTCCTCCGCATCGTGGATGCGTTCCGGACCGCCGGGCTGGACCTCCGCGAGTGGAACGAGGCGCTGCGGCAGAACCTGCTGTCCCGCTTCATCCTGGATTTCGACCGTGGGCTGGAGTTCGCCGGCCTGCTGACCACTGGGCACCGGCTGCGGATCCGCTACGAGCCGTGGATCCTGGGGGAGCAGTCCGCGAAGAGCGGCGGAGAGACCCTTTGCCGGCTCAATTCGCAGAACGTGGCCTGGTGCCCGGACGTGGTGATCGAGTGCCTGCAGCACAAAGACGACACCTGGGAGCCGGTGTACGCCATCGTGCTGGACTGCAAGTACACCACGCGGCTGCGCGAGCAGCACTGGACCGACACCCGCAAGTACCTGCAGATCCGGAGCACGCGCTCCCGCCGGCAGGTGGTGCGTCAACTCTGGCTGGTCTGGCCCGGGCAAGAGCCCGGCCTGGCTTCGGAAGACCCGGCGGTTACCTTCGAGGCGGACGGGCCGACCTGCCCGATCGACGAAGCCGCCTCGTTTACGCTGTCGGCGACCCCGGCACTGCCGGTGCCCACCGGCGAGCCCCCGGCAGCACGGGACGTGTTCCAGGACCTCGCCGTGGGCACGATCGCCTTCCTGCGGCGGGAGTTGGGGTCCGGCGGCGATTGACCGCCGGTGGGCGAGATCAGTCCATCCGCAGGTAGATGCACTTCAGGTAGCGGGCCTCGGTGAACGTGCCCGGGTGGTCCGGCGGGTGACCGGTGGTGGCCAGCTCCCGGAACAGGCGCCCGGACTGCCGCGCCGTGTGCCGCACGCGGGTGAAGAACTCGTCCGCCGGGACGTGCGCGGAGCAGGAAGCGGCCACCAGGATGCCGCCGCGCCGCAGCCGCTCAATGCCATTGCGCACGAGCCGGCCGTACGCCAGCACAGCGTCGGCGCGCTGCGCCTCGCGTCGCGCCAGGGAGGGCGGGTCCAGGATGACCAGGTCGAACTGCCGGTCGGAGGCCGCGCGAAGCCAGTCGAAGACGTCCGCCTGCACGTTCTCCTGGCGGCAGGTCCGGATTCCGGGGACCGCGCGGTTCAGCGCGATGTTGCGGAGCACGCTGTCCAGCGCGGGCTGGCTGATGTCCACGTTGGTCACGGACGATGCGCCGCCCCGAGCCGCATAAAGCGAGAACCCGCCCGAGTAGGAGAACGCGTTTAACACGTCCCGGCCGGCGGCGAGCTTCTCGAGCCGGGCGCGGTTCTCCCGCTGGTCCAGGAAGAAGCCGGTCTTCTGCCCGTGCAGCACGTCCGCCTCGAAGCGAATACCGTTCTCCAGAAAGGTCACGCAGCCGTCCAGCGGCGGACCGGAGAGCACGTCGCCGTCTCGCAGCTCCGACTTCTCGGCGAGCGCGGCCAGGTTCCGGCTGAGCCGCAAGACCAGCCGCTTCCCGGGCAGCGCCGCTTCGATCAGCTCGCACACTTCGTCCAGGCGGGGCAGCCACGCGCCGGTGTACAGCTTGAGGACCAGCGTCTCCGCGTAGCGGTCCAGGATCAAGCCGGGCCAGCCGTCGCTCTCGCCGTTGCACAGGCGGTAGCCGTCGGTGTCCGCTCCGAACAGATCGTCCCGGCGCCCGAGCGTCGCGTTCAGGTGCGCCTGCCACCACGCCGTGTCGAGCGGCTGCGGCTTGCCGGTATACAGCACCCGCACCCGGATCGGCGAGGCCGGGTCGAACAGCCCGATCCCGAGGAAGCGGTTCCGGCGGTCGTAGATCACGGCCAGCTCGCCGGCGAGCCCGGCGCGGTTCAGCTCCCGGATGCCTTCCGCATACACCCAGGGATGGCCGCCCTGGAGCGCAGCTTCTGCCGGCGGCGTGAGGCGCACTCGCAGGCGCGGCGTCGGCGCGGCTTCCTGGGGAGGGGTGTCTTCAGCGCCCGTCATTCGGCCGTCCGGGTAGGGTTCAAAGGTCGCATCGGCTCATCATAGCACCCCGGGCTCGCCGGACGCGAGTAGAGGGCCGCGCACCACGCATGGCCAATTGTTCGCCGGGGCGCGCACCCACCGGGCGGACGGCGTCGTTACTGACTTGTGTGGCTCGCTCACCGAGCCGGGGGCCGGGATGGAAGAAGAGGGCTGGTTGGCGGCGGGGGTCTCGGCGGCGCTGGCCCGGGCGTATACGGAGCACCAGCGCGAATTCATCGATTCCCTCGCTTCACTGCTGGAGAGCGCGCTGCCGCAGCAGGTGCAGGTGGTCCGCAAGCGCAGCCTCCTGAGTAAGGCCCGGCCGGTGACGGAGCTCCGGCTGGACCTGGGGGATCTCCGCTACACCCTGGAGAGCCCCCGCCAGGGCGCCCCGGTTGCGCGGCGGGTGCTGGTGAAGCGCGGGATCGTGCTGCGCACCGAGGAAGTTCCGGTGCCGGAATGGATCCGGGACGTGGGCGCCGCGCTGGAGGAGCACGCCCAGCGACACGAAGATGCTGCCGCGGCACTGCGGCGATTTATCGGCTGAGAAACGGAACGCACATGCCGGATGCACAGATTCCCGATGGCGCCAGAGACCGCCTGCAGCGCATGCGCACGACCCCCGGAGCGGCGCCCGCCTTCTTCACCAGCGACCTCTCGGTCAACGAATACTACCTGCTCGAGCAGGCGGGGTTCGAGCCGCTCGGCTTCGTGATGGGCACGTCGTTCTTCCACATCGGCATCCAGTGGACGATCATGCCGTTCCAGAACTACGAGCTGGACGTGCTCACTCAGGCGCTCTACCACGCCCGGGAGAACGCGATGGCGCGGATGGAAGAAGAGGCCGCGCTGCTGGACGCGGACGGGATCGTGGGGGTCCGGCTGGAGGTCGGCGAGCACACCTGGGGGCCCGGGATGGTGGAGTTCACCGCCCTGGGCACCGCGGTGCGCCGCCTGGACCGGACCAAGAACTACCGGAAGCCCAATGGGCGGCCGTTCACCTCGGACCTCACCGGGCAGGAGTTCTGGACCCTCCTGCGTACCCGCTGCCGCCCGCTGGAGCTGGCGATGGGGAACTGCGTCT
>JAJFMS010000596.1 GCA_020696885.1 Armatimonadota bacterium
GGAGACTTCCATCGGACCGGCGAACGGGGCCGGCAGGCTGCCCGTGGGGGAAGCCGTGCTCGCGCTGGCCAGCGTGATGTTGCCGGCGCCGCGGATCGCGAGGGAGTCCGGAGACGGCCAGAATGCAACACCGAATTCGGGCTGGCCCGTGCCGCCACGGACCTCCGGCTTCGGGGAAGCAGCCGGGTCCCAGATCCGGACCGTGCGGTCCCAGCCGCCGGTGGCCAGGAGGTGATCAGAGCGGAAGGCCAGCGCGGTGACCGGACCGGTGTGGCCGCGCAGCCGCCGGATCATCCGCCCCCGCGCGAGGTCCCACACCTCCGCCTCCCCGGGAGCGTCGAGCCGCGCCGGATCACTTGCCGCGACGGCGCCCTGCTTGCCATCCGCCGACAAGGCGACGGCAAAGATCCGTTTCCCGCTCCAGGCCACTTCCGGCCCCAAGGAGCCGGTGCGGACGGACACGGTGCGCATCCGAGCACCCGCTGCCAGCAGGGTCTCTCCGCTCGCAGAGAACGCCAGGTGGGTTATCGGTGAGGCGGAGCACCCCCAACGGGAAATCGCGCGAAGCGTACGCCGGTCCCAGAGCACCACTTCGCCCTGGCGGTTGGCGGTGGCGATCGACGCTCCGCCGGGCGCCACCGCCACGGCCGAAATGGACTGGTCGCCATCACGGAGCATCCCCACCAGATGGCCGTCTCCGTCCCAGAGTCGCACCCGTCGTGGCCGCTCGCTCACCGTCACGGTGGTCACCAGATCTCCGTTCGCCGACGTATGGAGCTGCGTGAGGTCATCCGGAGAGCGGGTCAGGACCCGCGTCCCCCCAGAGGCTAGATCGATGGCCCGAAGCTCCCAGGCCTCGCTTCCGGAGGTTGTCTGCGACTTCCGACGTGCCAGGCAAAAGAGCGTCTTGCCGTTCGCGCTGATAACGTTCGACCTCCGGTCCTCAGCGCCGGTCGGAGAGTACGCCACCTGTCCTTCTCCCTCCGGCAACCGGTGACGCAGCGTGAGGTGACCCGCGTCGGAGCTGAGGAGCTCGGAGCCGTCTTGCCGAAACAGGAGCGCCCAGAGCGGCTGGCCGTGGTTGCGCAGGATGAGGCGCTCGGGATGGCAGATCGACCACAGGTAGGCCCACTCCCAGGACCGCAGGTCCGGCTCCCCTCGTTTCGGAACGAACGCATCGAGGAGCTCAGTGGCCTGGACATAGTTTCCGAGCTGCACCGCTCGCCAGGCGGACTTGATATTGGACACGTAGACCAGTTGCGTGGCACGGGCCAGCGCTCGTCCGCGTTCGTCGGCGATACGCAGCAACTTGGCCTCGCTCTTTCGCGCCTGGTAGGAAGACACGACGCCCCAGCCGGCGAGTCCTGCCATAACGGTGGCGACGCCTCCTGCCACGGCCGCCGAGCGCCGCAGCCCGCGCACGTAAGCGGTTCGCAGCCGGCGCACCTCGGCGTCCGGCATCTGCGTTTCGATCCAGCGCGGCCCGAACACCCGGTAGTAGATCCGATTGCGGACGCGGAGCAGCCCCTTCTCGTCACGCACGATTCCGGACAGCCGCAGCTCCGGCACGCGCGGGTCCGTCTCGTCGCACCGCACCTGGTGGCCCGCGCGGATGCGGCGATAAAGGTCCAGGTAGGCCGTGACATCGTCCTCCCGGTTTACCAGCCGCTTGTGGACGAAGAGCAGGTTGTCGTCGCGGTTCTGGGCGCCGGGAGTCAGGAAGAGGCCGCGGCAGATCCGGTCGACGGCCCGGCCGTCGTGGCTCCCGGCGGTCTCGGCGACTTCCCGGCAGAGCCGCTGCGTGAGATACGGGTGACCGTCGGTCCAGTAGAGTATGCGCCGGAGCAGTCGCTGGGCCGTACGCGGGGAGCGCAGCGGCGTTGCGGCCGCGCCAAGCTGCAGCCCTACTTCCAGGGCCGTGGCCTCCCGCGGCTGGAAATCTCGCAGCTCTACCCGCCGCCCGATGTTGAAGGGGGTGGTGTGTGGGTCTCGGATCAGGTCCGAAGGCGAGGCGACCCCCAACAAGCAGAAGGTAAGGCGCTCCAGCAGTGGCTCTTCGGCGCGCCGGTTGTAACACTGCCGGATAGCCGCGAATAGCTCGTCCGTGCCGAACGGCAGCGAGAGCACGCTATCAATCTCGTCGATGAAGATGACTAATTGGGTGTTGGGGGGCACGGACGGCAGCCGTTGGGGGGCGGAGACGGGGGTGTTCAGGTGTTCAGGTGTTCGGGTGTTCAGGTGTTCAGGTGTTGGATATTGGTCTGCCCGGGTCACTGAATCGGCGTCTGGTGCAGGGGGCTGGTTGGTGCCCAGGACTACGTCGCGGAGGGCGTCCATGAAGCGCTGCAGGGGGCCGAGGTCGGCGTGGTCATCCCAGTAGCGGCGCAGCTCGGCCCGGCGACCGAGCTGCCGGGCCATGAGGTTCAGCAGGCCGTAGTACCACTGCTCGATGGTGAGGTTCTGCCCCACCACCGTGAGATCCAGCGTCACCACCGTGGCGCCGTCTTCGCGCAGGCGGTTAGCGGTGCGCACCATCAGAGAGCTCTTGCCCATCTGCCGGGCGGTGAGCACGTAGCAGAATTCGCCCCGGCGCAGCCCCTCGTACAGCTCCGTGTCCGCCTGACGCGCCACGTAGGACGGGGTGTCTTGCCCCATCGTGCCGCCGGTAACGAAGAAGCTGGAGGCGCCGTCGCTCATCGGAGGTGCCGCTCCAGGTAGATGGCGTACAGGCGGCAGCGGAACCGTGCGTCCTGGGCCGAGTCACCCACCACTACGCCGCCGCTCCAGAGCCGGTAGAAGCTCGCCGCGGTGGGGCAGGCGCGGCCTGCCAGCAGCTCACGCACGGCGTGGAGGAGCTCCGGGTCCCGCATGAGCAGGAGGAGCATGCGGCGCAGGTGGTCCCCGAAGAGACCCTCCTCCCGCAGGGCCAGCCGCCGGAGCTCGGCGGACCCGATCTGCCGCGTCTCCAGCTCGTGAAAACCCCGGTGCGTGAGAAACGGCTGCCCGGCGAACAGCTCGTAGTATTCCGCCAGCTCCCCCGGCTGCGCCAGCGGCACGCCGTAGCGCAGGTTGAGCTCGGACACCTCTTCCGGCGTGAAGTCATCCAGCGGAATCCGGGTGCCCACGTTGAAGGGCGATTGGTTCAGGTCGGCCAGGAAGAGCTGGGCCTCGGTGGCGTAGCAGAGAGTGATCGTGAGCCGGCTCCACGGCAGGGACGGATGCAGCGCCCGATCATTGTGGAACGAGCGGAGCAGGCCGAAGAACTCGCTGTGGAAGCTGCAGGTGAAGAGGCGATCGACCTCGTCCAATCCCCACACCACCGGCCCCGGGAGGTGCTCCAGCAGCTCCAGCATCAGGTCCCGGAAGTTAACGCTGGACCCCTGCCGAGCGTCCCAGATCTCCTCGGGGTCCAGGTCGATCCCGGCTTGCCGGACGAGCCAGTGGGCCAGCGATTTCAGGAAGACGTCGATCGACTCGAAGTGCGCCTGGTTCAGCACCTGGAAATCCGTGAGCAGCACGGTGCTGGTTTCCCGCGCCTGCTGCAGCCCCCGGGCCAGCAGCGAGGTCTTCCCCATCTGCCGGGCGCCCTTGATGCGGATGATGCTATCCCGCCGCCGGAGGGCGGCATGGAACTCTTCATCGACGCTGCGTTCCAGGTAGTAGGGCGATTCCAGTGGCAGCACGCCGGTGGGCGGGAGGAGGAGCGATCGGTCACGCGCGGGCGCGGCTGCCGGCGGCTGGCGGATCGCCTCCAGCAGCGCCGCAGGGAGCGGCGTGTCAGGGCCGGGTACCCAGTCCAGTATGCCGGCGGCCTGGGCAGCCCGCGGCAGCAGCTCGGCATCGATGCTCGGGTCCGTGCGGAGCAGCACCAAGCGCGGGCGGCCACTGACCTGCGCGGCCTCCTGGGCAAGCTGCACCTCATACGTCAGCATCTCGCTGCAGGTTGCTTT
>JAJFMS010000597.1 GCA_020696885.1 Armatimonadota bacterium
ACTGCGGCTGCCGGGCGATGTATAGGGGTGCCAGGTCAGGTGACCTGGCACCTTCTGTGTACGGGCGCCACCTCGGCCGCACCTCACTTCGGCTGCCGGGCGACGTGTATGGAGTGCGAGGCTTCCTAACGAGGTTTGCTAGTTTCCGCGGGCACGGGGCGACCTGGAAGTATAGATGGCTCAAGACCGTTGTCTGGTAGGGGCATCCGCCGTGGTTGCCCTGCAAGCGCGGACGGTGCGGGCGGGCGCAAAGCCGTACCACCCCGATGGGTAGGTACGGCTTTGCCAGCGCCGGGTGGACGGCGTGGCGGGGGCAACCACGGCGAGAGCCCCTACGCAGCACCGCGCGTTGGGTCCACACCGTTCCTCGCCTCGCAGCGGCCCCGTCCCGTACGGGGACGTCTGCGGACCTTGGAAGCTCCGCAGTCCATATGCATCACACCATGTGACTCGGCGCACCACCGCCTACCGCCGGGGTTACTTCGTCAATCTCGCCTCGGGCCGGACCCAGCGCACCGTGAGGTTCAGGCCGGTCGCCTGCTGCGTGTAGCTGATCCGGATCGTCCGGCCCTCGATACGGGCCTGCACCTTCGCCGCGGCGCCGCTGCTATCCACCGCCTCGATCCCCGCGATGGACATCCCGGCCGGGAAGATGCGTACGATTCCCCGGGTGTCCTGCGGGCCGTCCAGCTTCACCCGGAGGCGCGCGGCGCTCTGTTCCAGCACGGTCACCCGGTTCGACCCGTGGAGCAGCGTGGGGACACGGGTGATCAGCCGGACCTCTTTGTAGAGCACCGGCTCCCGGTACGGCAGCTCCGGATTCATCACCAGCGGCAGATCCGGATCGAACAGGTTGATGAACTGGCCTTTGAGCTGCATGGTGCGGCCCAGCGCGTGCGCCACCACGTACGGGCCGCGGCGGGCCACCACCGGGCCTTCCCGAAACTCCGCCTTAGCCTTCAGGCAGGCGAGGCGGGTGAGGCTCCGGACCAGCTCCGCGCCCGCGGCGCTGTCCGCGCCATACGCCGCCGGAACGCCACAGTAGACCACGGTGCCCGACCCGCTGGGGGAGGTCCAGGCCGGCACCGTCTCCGTGCCGGCCGCCCGGTAGAGCGGCTCCGCGCCCGTGAGCGGATAGCTCACCACCGGGTAGCTGGACGCCACATGCTGCTCCGGTAGCCCTTCTACCGTCGACTGCAGCGTCACCGCGGGATCGGCGCCCACCGCCACGCTCACCTGGAACTGGTTGCCCAACTCCAGCTCGAGAACCGCACCGGGGCCAAGCTGGTTGAACCGGTAGGTGAATGACGCGTCGCCATCGGCGTAGCGATGACCTTTGCCCGCCTGCGAGCCGAGGTCTTCCGCCAGGAACGGGCGCTCCGCCACGGAGCCGCCGCGGAAGTCCGCTCGGACCTTCCCGCCCTCCAGCACGCGCACGCGTCCCAGCCAGGCGCCCCACCCGTCCCGCGGGAACCGGTCCGTGAAGCGGAGGTACACCGGCTTGCCGCCGGCCTGGAGCGACGCCAGGGGGATGGAGTAGACTTTGCGGTTCTCGAGTCCCTGCACGGGAGCCTCGGCGCGGAGGTGCTCCTGGAAGCGGCTGGCGCCGGACTGCACGGCTCGCAGGGGCACTTCCACCCCGGCGCCGCACACCTTCAGCAAGTGGTCCGTGGGGCCGGCATACCCGCTGCGGCTCCACCACTCGCCGACGTCCGTGTAGCTGTCCCCGCCGCCCAGCACCACGAGGACTCCTCCGGCGCGAACCCACGCGGCCAACCCCTGGTTCACCTCCGGGCCCAGCGGCTTCTGCATGTCGTAGGAGATCAGCAGCACCTTGAACCGGCTGAGGTAGCCGTTGTCCGACACCCGCTCCGCCGGCACTACCTCCACCGGAATGCCGCGCTTCAGCAGCGGTAGTGCCAGCCCGTGGAACGAGCGCATCGAGCTACCCTGCGGACCGCCTCGCTGCCACATCATCGTGTCCAGCGTCAGCACCCCGATCCCCCGCGAGCCCCCGCTCCACTCCATCGCGCCGGTGGCCGGGATGTCGCGCAGGGTCCCGGCCAGGTTCGAAAGCTGCGTGAGATACGACGGCGGGGCCGGTACGCCGCCCGCCGTGGCAGCACCCGGGAGGTAGATCCGGTCCGGCCAGGGCATCACTTCGAAGCCGCGGGCCTGCGGAAACAGCAGCGAGGCGGCCAGGCCGGACTTGTACCACTTCTCGTACTCCGGCCAGCTAAAGCCGGGGTCGTCCTCCACCGGGTCCGCCAGCAGGTACAGCGACTTCTCCGGCTGGCCCTCCAGCAGGTTGGCGAAGTAGCTGTACATCAGCCAGCTATTCTCGAACAGGTGCGGCTCGGGCTTCCCCTCGTAGGTAGCGGGGATCCGGGCGGGGCCGGTCCAGACCTGCGCGATCATCCCGTCGATCGGCAGCCGGGAGGCGGCGGCGTGCGGGAAGATCAGGTCGCTCGCCGCATAGCTGATCGGCGAGTGGACCGGCAGGATGAACTTGACGTCGCGCCCTTTTTCTTTGGCGTACGCCTTGGTGTAGCGCAGCAGTTCGTCCACGGCGCGGAGGTAGAGGTCTGCTTTCAGGCGGGACGCGCGGTAGTACGAGGCCGGCGACTCCTGCGGATCTCGCCAGGGGGCCTGATAGAGCTGCTGCCAGGCCGCCTTGAAGGCCGGCGAATACCCGCTGCGGCCGTGCATCAACGGCTCTTCCGGCCAGATCCCCTCGGCGCCTGCGTCGATCGAGCGGCGGATCTGGTCCTTCAGGTAATTCAGCCAGCCTTCCGTGGGGACCATGTAAGGCCGGTCGCCGATCATGATCGGCTTTCCGGCGGCGTCCATCTCCACCTCGTCGGGATGCGGCATCCCGTCCACCTTGCCGCCCGTGTATCGCGCGCCCGCGTCCGAGCCGATGAAGAACATCCGGTGTACCGGATATCCGGCCGCCTTCCACGACTGGATGGTCCGATCGATCTCCTCCGGCGGCGCCCCGTGGCGATGGATGGTGACTAGGTCGGTCTTGAGGTCGATGCGCGGGTCGTAGGGGAGGTTGGTCTGGAACGAGGTAACTACGGACGCGCCCGGCTTCCCGATCACCGGCTGCGTCTGCGCATTGCCACCAGGCAGTATGCTGCCCGGAAGGTCCACGCCGGGGTCCAACCGCGCCCCTGGCTTGGTAGACTCCGTGGGCTGCGGCGGACGCGGCGCGGCGGGCACGCTGGGCGCCGACACCCGTTTCAATACTGCCGCCTGCTTCAGCGCCGCCGCCTTTTTCAGCGCCGCGGCATGCTTGGCCGCAGCCGCCTGCTTTTGTGCGGCGGCTTTTTTGACCGCCGCGGTATGCTTCGCTGCTGCCGCCTTCTGGGCCGCTTTAGAAAGCCGCGGCGCAGGACGCGCCCGGCCTTTGCGGCGAGGAGCCGCCGCGCCGGTAGTGACAACCAGTAGGGAAACCAGTAATGCTAGAGCTCGCATGATATCGGACCGTCCCACCAGATGATGGAGCGGAATCTTCTTTCTGTGTCGGCCGAGGCTTCAGCTTATCAACTATATTCCGTAAGGGGAAATGCGGCCCCTCCACGCCCTGGCGCTGGTACAGGTGCGCTCCCTGATCCGGGCAACCAGGCATTCAGGCGTGCGTAGGCTAACCGGGAGCGCGTAATTCGTTCTTCGTAATGCGTAAAGCCTACCGAGCGAGGGCGGCTCCTTTACGCATCACGAGTTACGAATTACGAGCCGTCCGCTCGTTCGCCGCCGCATTCGCTACCTTGCCCCGATCATGGAACGCACCCTGGCGCTGATACCGGTAACCCGTTGCGAGTAGGATTCCTCACTTCCTGGGACGAGCGATGCGGTATCGCCGGCTACAGCCGCCTGCTGGTGGAGGCGCTCCGCCCGCTCGCGGAGGTGGACGTGGTGCCCGCGTCGTTCCGGCAGA
>JAJFMS010000598.1 GCA_020696885.1 Armatimonadota bacterium
GGTCGAAGCTCTCATCGGCTACCAGCGGAGCTGCTCCGGGAAGTACTCCGCAATCAGCTCCCGGTAGTAGGGCGTCAAGGCTGCCACGTCCGGGCGCTCCTCGCCCTTGGAGTAGAGGTCGTAGGGGTTGAAGGCACGCACGGAAGCCATGAGCTCGCGGTCTCGTTCGGTCATCAGGTGGCTGTAGGCGCCTTCCCGGTGCGCGGCATAGAAGGAGTGAAAGCGGATCATGGCCAGCGCCTCGTCCGGAAGGTACTCCTTTACCACCTGGTAGAGATACTCGTCGTGCCCCCACGAGAGATGGACCTGATCCAGCCCGCATCCCGGCTCATAGATCCCCGCCGCGGTCTGGTACCGGGGCTCCCGGCTATCCGGGTTGAGGGCGAAGAATTCCGGGAAGACCACCCGGTCCGAGTAGGCGCAGCCGACCGGGAACGTATCGCCCACCACCGCCCACTGCGGCTCCCCGAAGAGGCAGAGGATCTTGCCCAGATCATGGATGAGCCCGGTGAGGATGAACCAGCGCGGATGGCCATCGCGGCGCACCGCCTCCGCCGTCTGCATCAGGTGCTCGATCTGGGAGAGGTCCGTGTCCGGATCGCTGTCGTCCACCAGCGTGTTCAGGAACTCCATCGCCTCCCAGATCCCCATGGTGCGGCGGGAGAGCGGCAGGTACTCCTGCTTCTTCGCCAGCACGAACTCCAGGGTCTGGCGCGCGTGGTTCTGGCGGTAGAATTCACGCACGGAGGGGCGGGCGTCCGCGCGGTAGTCGCGGAACTCGTGCGGCTCCTTTTTTCCGGTGTCTTTCTCAGCGTTCGTGGAGGCGGCTTCGTCGCCGGCATAGCGCGCCTGGACGAACTCGTCCCACTCGTCGAGGTCGCGAAGCGGCTGGCTCGCGGATTCGGCTTCTTTCGGCTGCTGCATTCGATCCCTCCTGGCGTCTGACGCGGCCCGACTCCGGGCTCCGGTTCCACTCTCCCCGGGCTGGGTAAAGACCTCGCGGGAGGATGGGAGGATGGAACTACATGAAAGAATGCGTCAAGTCGCCGATACCGGCAACTTGCGCACGAAGCTGATGGGCGGAGCTGCCGGGCTAATCTTAGGACTGCTGCTGGGCGGGATCCTGATTCCGCTGCCGCTGATTACGGCGCCGCTCACCGCGTTTGCCGGCGCCGCGGCGGCCGCCCTGACGGAGCACACCTTGAGTGAGAGCCGCCGGGCCACGATGCTGCCGCTGGAGGGAGCGCTCATCGGCTGTGCGTCCGGTCTGGCCTGCGGCGCGGTGGCCGGGATGGTGGGAGGGCTGCTCTACGGGCTCTTCCTGCTCATGGTGGGAGGCGCCTTCTCAGCAGCGATTGGCGCGCTTTACTTCGCGTTCGAGACCAGCGCCATCACCGGCCTGGTGGGCCTGTTCTGCGGGTTCTTGCTGGGGGTGTACGCCGCGAGGGAGTAGTTGACGAGTCGTGTTAGTTCGCACGGGAAGGTAATTCGTAGCATAGCGGGGGCACCCGCGCGGGTCGATGCGCGTGGAAGGTTTGCCGCAGCCCGGGAGCACGTCCCACCTTGGCCCCAGTCTCGTCCCCCTTGGTCGACAGGCGCGGGAATTGCTGGCCGGGGTCGGTCCAACTTTCCACGCGCACGAGGCGCTATGCTACGGCCTCAATCGGTCTCAGCACGCTCCGGTGCGCTGCCCAATATTGCCAGCAAACTGCAGAGACGAGAGTGGGGACGAAGCGGCTGCTTCGTCCCCACGGGTCTCATTCTGTGAGCCGCCGTTTATTCGACTCGCTTGAGAGTCTTTTCCGAGGCAACGAACTTGGCGCTGAGTTCCTGCCACGACGCGTCGCGAGCCCCGTAGAGCACGCCGATCAGCTTGCCGGTACCTTCTTTGAAGAAGAACCAGCGCAAGTGGTGCGGGATCGAACCGCCGGGCACCGGCTTGGTGCCGTCTCCGGGGCAGGTGAACTCCAGCACGAAGCCGGCGAGCTTCCCGACTTCCACATCTTCCTGCTTGACGACCTTGTAGCCGTTCCCGAACACTACTTCGAGCTGCGGGGCGATCGCGCCTTTGAAGGCCGCGTAGTCCGCTCCGCCGGGGATTTCCATCAGGTGCACCAGCATCGCGCCGCCGTTGGTGGCCGCATCTGGGGAGAGATACAGGCCCTTGGCCTCTCCGATGAAGTTGTCCTTGGCAGGCAGCTCGGGCAGTTTCACGAAGCCTTCCGGCGCGTCTGCCTTGACCTTCAGCCCCGTATCTTCGAACTTCTCCGCAGCCCACGCCCCCACGGCAAGGGTAGCCGCTAGCAACCCGGCGATCAGCAGTCTCATCCCAGCTCCTCCCGCAACCGTTGAAATCTAGGTTGAGTTTAGCTCTGCCCCTGCCGGCGCGCGCTGGGGCGTACCGCCAACTTTCCGGGGCGAAAGCACAGTCAGCGTATTCGGTTCGAGCCGGAAGCGGCTGCAGCGATCAGCAAGGAGACGCGCGCTAGGGTTACGAATGCGACAGCGAGCTTCGCGCCGGTAGGCATGCCGGCCGCTCGGGAGGGCCTGTGTCCGGTAGTCCACAGCGTTGGGTGTGTCCCCACTGCTGTGCCTTCTCCAGGTGCGACCCGAACAGCGGACCCGCCCCGGGCGGCGCCTCCGGCTGCTGCATCCATGCCCCCAACGGACGCGGCAGCGCGTGAACGGCGACTCGATCACTGGTACCGGTTCGTGGGCACGGTGGCGGCGCGCGTCGAGCGCTGGGATCGGCGGGGAGGCCGCGGCTATCAGTTGCCGATCCTGGCGGCCGTCATGATCTTCTTCGGCACGTTGGCCACAATCCTACGCGGACCCAACACCCAACAACCTCCTGGTTGCTTGTCCCCAGGTTTAATGACAAGGCTCCTGCGTAAGCTGGCGGTGTAATAACGCACTTACGACAGGAGCCTTCGATGTCATCTTTACCCCGTCCCCATGCCGCTTACCGCACGGAGGTCGCCCGCGGGGTTGGTCGCGCGGCTCGCAAAAGTCCTGCTCCAGGGCGGCGCAGCGCTAATTACTGGTGGACTGCCAGGCCGGCTTGTGCTGGCTGATGTTGTCCTTGGTCACCGTGTAGAGCGGAGTAATGTTTTCGGTGTCGACCTTCTCGCCTTTGAGGTGGCGGAGGGTGGCCTTCACCGCTTCACGGCCCTGGGTCTCGGCGTCCTGCAGGATGGTGGCGTAGATCTTGCCGTCCTTGATGTAATCGAACGCGTCCGACTCGCCGTTGAATCCGATGATCTTGATCTCGGTTCGACCTTCCTTGCCGCATACGTCCGCGGCGGCGAGCGCCCCGTCGTCCGACTGGGCTACGATGGCGTCGATCTTACCCTTCGGGTACTGCAGCAGGAGGGTCTTCACCTTGTCCACCGCGATGCGGCGCTGGAACTCGTAGGGGATCTTCTGGATGACGGAGTACTTGCTGTCGCCGGCCAGGCCCTCTTCCAGACCCTTCTCCCGGTCGCGCTGGGGGGAGGAGCCGAGGACCCCCTGCAGGAGGATGATCTTCCCGCCGCTCGGGAGCGCCTTCTTCACCGCCGCGCCTTGCTGCCGACCGCCGTCCACGTCGTCCGCGCCCACGTAGGTCACCACGTCGCCACGGTCGATGCGCCGGTTCACCGTGATCACGGGGATCTTGTCCCGGTTCATCTTCTCCACGCCCGGCACCAGCGTGTCGGTTTCCGTGGGGCAGAGAATCAGCGCGTCCACCTGCTCCACGCTGAAGTTGTTGACGGCGTTGAGCTGCTCCTGGGACTTGTCTTTGCCGTCCACCACGTTGATGGTGGCACCGCCGGCGGCGGCTTCCTCATCCAGCCCCTTCTTCATGGCGACGAAGAACGGATGGCTGAACGTGGGGATGGTAGATCCCAGGCGATACTGCTTCCCGGCGGGCACGGGGGCGTCGGGGTTCCCGGTTGG
>JAJFMS010000599.1 GCA_020696885.1 Armatimonadota bacterium
CATGGTGCCGTTGGTGGTGAGCACGGAGCGGAGCCGGTGCCGGTTGCAGTGAGCGATCAGTTCCGCCAGGTGGGGGTAGAGGGTCGGCTCACCGCCCGTGATGCAGAGGTACGGCTGGTACGGCGCGATCTCGTCGATCACCCGCTTCCAGTCGTCGATCTCCAGCCAGTCCCGCTTGCCGAACACGTCCCCGTTGGAAACGAACCGGCAGAACTCGCAGCGAAGGTTGCAGCGGAGGGTCGGCTTGAGGGTGATGAACCCCGGCGGTCCGCTCCGGCCGTCGCCGAAAGCACGCTCCAGCGGGAGGCCCACGCTGCGCAGCCGGTTGCGCAGGTACCAGAGGATCATGCCCGGGTCCTGGGCCGCGATGGAGAGCCCGGCTCCCAGGTTATGGCGGAGGCTGGCGGGGATCATAAGGCGCGAGGACGCCGGCCGTCGGGTCGGCTGCCGCGCGTCAATACTCGATCAGGCTGTGCAGGTCATACTCGGTGAGCGCTTCGCGGCCGTGGAGGAAGCCGAGCTCGACCATAAACACCATCCCGGCCACGTCGCCGCCGAGCTTCTCGATGAGCTCCGCAGCGGCCGAAGAAGTGCCGCCGGTAGCCAGGAGGTCATCGACTACCAGCACCCGCTGTCCCGGCTTGATGGCGTCCTTCTGCACCTCGACGGTATTGGTGCCGTACTCCAGCGAATACTCGGCGCGGAGCGTTTCACCGGGGAGCTTCCCCAACTTGCGGATCGGGATGAAGCCCACGTTCAGCGCCAGGGCGAGCGGCGCGCCGAAGAGGAACCCGCGGGACTCGATCCCCGCGATCGCGTGTACGTCCCGGGTGCGCGCGTAGTCCAGCATCCGGTCGATGATCTCACGGAACGCGGCGGCATCCTGGATGACCGGGGTGATGTCTTTGAACACAATCCCGGCTTTGGGAAAGTCCCGGATGTCCCGGATGAGCCGCTTGGCCAGCAATTCCATCTCACGCGCTCCTGATCTCGACGGCACAGCGCCATACCGGGGCGTGCGGGGCTCCGGTGGGCTGTTACTCTATAGCATGGCCAGCCACCGCGCGGCAGGCCTGGATGCGGAAATGGAGACGACCCAGCCTTAGACGCCTCACTCCTGGTGGGCTGGAACCGTCCCGCCGGGCCGCCCCGGGCTAAAACCTGCGGGGCTACACCTGGAAACCCCCATGAACGGGGCTCCAGCCCGTACGGGGTTCCCGGGTGTAGCGCGGCGGTTTAGCGCCGCGCGGGTCACGGACGATGGGCTGACTCCCGCAGTCGCGCCAGGCTCTCCGTGAACGGCGCGCGGGCCACGCCGCGCTCGGTGATGATCGCCGTCACGTACTCGGCGGGGGTCACGTCGAAGGCGGGGTTGTAGACGGCTACGCCTTCGGGCGCCAGACGCACCGGACCCGCGTCGGTCACCTCTTCCGTGGCACGCTCCTCGATCGGGATCTCCGCGCCGCTGGCGAGACTGAAGTCCACTGTGGAAAGCGGCGCGGCCACGTAGAACGGCACGCCGTGGGCGCGAGCAATCACGGCGGCCCCGTAGGTGCCGATCTTGTTCGCGGTGTCCCCATTGGAGGCGATCCGGTCCGCTCCGACAATCACCGCATCGACCTTGCCCTGGCGCATCACCCAGGCGGCCATGTTGTCGGTAATCACCGTGGCGGGGATCTGGAGCTGGGCGCACTCCCAGGCGGTGAGCTTCATCCCCTGCAGGCGCGGACGGGTCTCGTCCACCCATACGTGGAGCTGCTTCCCCTGCTCCACGGCAGATCGGACCACACCCAGCGCGGTGCCGTGGTACACCGTGGCGAGGCTGCCGGTGTTGCAGTGCGTGAGGATGTTGCCCTGCTGTGGCAGTAATGCGGCTCCCCACTCGCCCATCGCGCGGTTGGCGAGGACGTCCTCCTCCAACATCACCAGCGCCTCGGCCAGTACGGCCTCGGCGGCGGTCGGAGGGTCGGGCTGTGCGTCCGCCACGCGCATCACGCGGTCGATCGCCCAGAACAGGTTCACGGCGGTGGGCCGCGTGCCGCGCAGCACGTCCGCTGCCTCGGCCAGCCGGGCGCGGAACTCGCCCTCGGGAGCCTGCAGCGCTTCCTGGGCCGCCAGCGCCAGCCCCAGCGCGGCGGAGACCCCAATCGCAGGCGCGCCGCGCACCGCCATCGTGCGGATGCCGTCCGCCACCTCGCGGTAGTCGCGCAGCTCCAGCACTTCGAACCGTCCCGGGAGCACGCGCTGATCAATCATCAGCACCACCCCATCCCGCCAGTTGACCGTATACGTATCTCTAGGTGCTTGCATCGGTTATCCCACTACGGCCCGGCGTGCTTCTTCCTCGCACTCGCAGGCGCGCTCGCCGCCCAGGTGCGGCAGAAGCGCCCGGATCAGGCCCTGGACCTTCCCCACGTTCTCTTTGAACACGCGGAACACTTCGTCGATCGAAACCGGCTCTCGCCCCTGGGCGATGCCGGTGTCGTAATCCGTCACCAGCGCCACGCCGGTATAGCAGATCCCCAACTCCCGGGCCAGGATCGCTTCCGGGTGCTGGGTCATCCCCACCACGTCCCAGCCTTCGCGGGTAAACCAGGCGCTCTCGGCGCGGGTGGAGAACCGAGGTCCCTGGATCACCACCATCGTCCCCCGCTCGTGGACCGTAATCCCCTGCTCCTGCGTCAGCCGGATCGCCAGGTCGCGGAGGCGGGAGCAGTAGGGCTCCGCGGCGCCGATGTGGTGCGTTTCCGGCCCGTCGAAAAAGGTGTCGCGGCGGCCCTTGGTGCGATCGATAAACTGGTCTAGAATCACAAAGTCCCCGGGATGGATGTGCTTCTGGAGGCTGCAGCAGGAGCAGGGCGCCAGGATCTCCCGCACCCCCAGCTCTTTGAGCGCCCAGACGTTGGCACGGTAGTTCACCTGATGCGCGGGAACGGAGTGGTCCCGCCCATGCCGGGGCAGGAAGGCGACGCGCTTCCCCTCGATGCTGGCCAGGGCGATCCGGTCACTCGGCGGGCCGTAGGGGGTGTGGACGTGGACCTCCTCGACGTCCGGCAGGAACGAATAGAAGCCGGACCCTCCGAAGACGCCGATCTCGGCCTGCGGGGACGTGGTGCGGGTGGAAGCCATGATGCTGGACGATCTCCTGGAGGGAACCGGGCGGGACCGGTCCCGGTTCGATGCGGCCCTATCCGGACTCCTGCCGGCTCACGCCATACCGGCCTGCGGGTCCCACTCGCAGCGCAGCAGGCCGTAGAGGGCATGGTCGAAGAACCACTCCCCGGTGCCGGGGGCTCGCTCGGAGAGCTCTGTGGGGGAGAAGTCGTCTCGCCGGTGGACCCGTGGATCGAACCGCTGCGCCCGGCGTACGGTGCCTTCTCGGGTGAAGCCCAGGCGCGCCGCCACAGCGCAGCTCGGCCGGTTCTGCGTGGCGCACCGGATCTCCAGGCGGTTCAGGTGCAGCTTCAAGAAGCAGTGGCGCAGCAGCGCGCGGCAGGAGCGGGTCATCAATCCCCGGCCCTGGAACTCTCGTCCCAGCCAGTAGCCGATGCTCGCGGAGCGGTTCCAGGCGCTGAGGCCGTCCAGTCCCACCGCGCCGGCCAGCTCGCTCCGGTGCCACACCCCCAACCAGAAGCCGGAATTCTGGCGGTACCGCTCTAGCGAGCCGCGCACCACCCCGCGATTGCCTTCCAGGCTGTTCCACCAGTCGAACCAGGGGGTATCCCGGTTCGCCAGCGCCAGCGCGGTCAGCGCCTCCACGTCGGTCTCCTGAAACAGGCGCAGCCGCAGGTCATCGTCCACCTCGATCTGCAGCATCGGTCAGGGACCCTCGGGAAGTGCGAGCGACGAAGTTCGAAGTTCGAATAGGGAACGGGGCTTCGGGCCGCAGCCCGAAGCCCCGAACACCGCCCGTACGAGCTTCTATCCGTTTC
>JAJFMS010000600.1 GCA_020696885.1 Armatimonadota bacterium
GGCCAGCCGGTCGATGTTCGGCGTGGGGATCTTCGACTCCGGGTTGTAGCAGCCCGGGTCCCCGTAGCCCATGTCGTCCGCCAGGATCAGCACGATATTCGGCCTATCCGCGGCCGGCACGGTCCTTTGCGCCGCCACGGCGCCGGAAGCGGCGGCGAGCATGCCGGCGGCGGCAACCAGCCGGCGAAAGGGAGAAAGGGGTCTCATCGGCACATCCCACGACCGGTCACACGAGCGCGACAGGTGGCAGTTCGTGTGACCGGGGAGCCAGATCCTGCCCTCTTGTGGGGGAGTTGCCGGCGCGGTACGTTCCAGCCGCGCCGGGCCAGCGAGCGTGCCGACGCCGCAGTCGCATTACGCGGGCCGCGCTCACACCACCGCCTGGCGACCGCAGCGCGCCAGGGATACGGTTTTGGGGGCGGATGGGCCTCGCTCAGGCAGGGCCGATGCCGACCTGACTCAGCGAGCCCGCAGTGGCCGCGCGCGCGGTCCATGCCAGCAGGCGCTCGCTATCCGCGGCATCGATGGCGGCTAGCAGCGCATCCGGCACCGCTCCGAAACGGGCCGTCAGCATCACCACGAGGCTCCGTCGCAGGCCGGTGACTTCCCCCAACTCGCGTCCCAACTCGCGCCCTTGCTCGCGTCCCTGCTCGCGGATGAACTCTGCCATCGTTAGCGACATATGGGATACCTCTGCCTTAACCCGGAACCTGGAGTGCTCCAGTAGCTCCCAGAAGGTCTTCTGCAGATCAGTATACTCCGCCGGAGTACGGCGGTGGAAGATCAGCAGCAGCATGAACCAGGCGACCCGAGACCATTGTCCGGCCTGTGCCTCGCTCAGGCGCTCCAACCCCCGAAGCGCCTGCTCCAACTCGTGCCGCAGGCGCTCCAGGGGCTGCTGCTCCGCTCGGAGCACTCGAAGCGCCGCTCCAATGGCGGTGTCCACCTGCGCGAATGTCTCCCCGTCGATCCCCCGGACATTCAAGAACAACGTCTCCCAGGCCGGAGTGAACCGATGAAGCTCGGAGGGGCCTGCCAACAGGTTTGAGAGGCGCAGGGGCTGGGGCCATTCCGGCAGCCCCGTGTAGAGGATGAGGGGGATGATGGGCGACAGCCGCCGCGCACCGGCCGGCACGTTCCCCTCGTCCCAGCCTCGGCGCTCCAGGTCCCAGAGCTGAGCGAAGTAGAGCAGGAGCCGCAAGGCCATCTCGCGGTCGGGAAGTGACTGGTGCTCCAACAGTACGTAGATCCACACGTCCGAGGAGTCGTCCGCACTCACGGGGACGCGGTAGATGAGGTCGCTCTCCTTCTTTCGCAGGTCCGGCTGCACGAAGCTCCGGTTCACCCGCTGGGCGCGCTCGAAGTCCAACTGGTCGACAACCCCGGGGGCCAGCAACCGGAGCAGGTCGGCCAGGTTTGCGGGGTCTTCGAGCAGCCACAGGGTGCTGCGGTCGCCGAACTCGCGGATGATTTCAGGGGCCGGTTGGAACGGGTCGCTCATGGACGGATGTGCCTCCGCTGCTCACGACTGCGCTTGATCCGAACGGAACTTCGCCAGCCGCGGGTCGTGGTGGATCATCCAGCGGAGGTCCGCATAGGGCCAGGGGAGGTACGGCTCCTCGTCCATCCAGTCCGGGTCCTCGTCGCCTTCCCAGTCGTCGGGGAGCATACCCACGTACTGGTAGAACGCTCGCTTGGGCGTGCCGTCCGGCTCGAAGAATCGCTGCTGGCGGTCCAGGTGGAACCAGAGGAAGTGGTCGTAAGAGGAGGCGCCGCAGAGTATCTCCCCGGTCTCGTGGTCCAGCCAGCCGACGGGGCACTCCCCGCGCTTGCTCCGGTGGTCGAGCAGCAGCACCCAGCCGTCGCCGGTGCCGTTGGCGGTGAGGGCCAGTAGGTGGTCCGCATCACCGTGCTCGCGCAGCAGAAGCGTGTACCCCACCAGGTCCAGGCCCGCAAGCTCACCGGCCGGCGGCACGCCGAGCACCAGCTCATCCTGCGGCAGTCGTAGACCGTTGTGGACCTGGAGAAACGCCCGCAGCGAGGGCGGGAACGACGTGCCAAGCCGCCCTTCCGCGGCGGCGATGCTCTCCTCCGAAGCCGGCGGCCGGCGAAGCGCCGCCTCCGCGGTGAAGTAGGCGAGCGCCTGGGCTGCGGCTTCCGTCATCGGAGTTCCTCCAGGCAGCCCGAATCGCTGCCCCACCGCCTGTTCGGCGGCAGGTCACGGGAGGACCTTCCAAGGGGAAGTGCGGGCTACGAGTTTCGAATGTCGAATGGGGAACCGAGCCGTAGCGCCTACGCGAAGGGCTCGCTTCCCCGAACACCGAACACCGTTGGCCCTTACGCCAGGATCTCTCGGATCGGCTCCGCGCCTTCCACGCCGACCAGCTTCTGGTTGAGGCCGCTGTAGAAGTAGGAGAGGCGGTTGGGGTCCAGCCCCAGGCGGTCGAGGATGGTGGCGTGCAGGTGCTTCACGTGGAACGGCTTCTCCACCGCGATGGCGCCGAGCTCGTCCGTGGCGCCCACGCTGGTGCCGCCCTTGATGCCGCCGCCCGCGGCCCACATGGTGAAGCCGTAGGCGTTGTGGTCGCGGCCGGTGCCCTTCTCGTATTCCGCGGTCGGCTGGCGGCCGAACTCGCCGCCCCAGACGATGAGCGTGTCGTCCAGCATGCCGCGCTGTTTGAGGTCTTTGATGAGGCCCGCGATCGGCTTGTCGGTCTCGCCGGCGTGCAGGGTGTGGTTGTCCACCAGGTCGTTGTGCGCGTCCCAGGTGGTGTCCACGTGGTTGCCGCCGGAGTAGAGCTGGATGAACCGCACGCCGCGCTCCACCAGGCGCCGGGCCAGGAGGCACTGGCGGCCGAAGACTTCGGTGCGTGGGTCGTTCAGGCCGTACATCGCCCGGGTGGCGTCCGACTCCCGCTTCAGGTCCACGGCTTCCGGAGCGTGCATCTGCATGCGCGCGGCGAGCTCGTAGCTGGCGACGCGGGCGGCCAGGTTGGAGTTGTCGACGCGGGTGGCGTTGTGCTCGCCGTTGTACTCGCCCAGGGAATCCAGCAGGCGGCGCTGCATCGACTCGCTCACGCCTTCCGGCCGGTTGAGGTCCAGGATCGGGGTGCCCTGGGAGCGGACCATCGTAGCCTGGTAGTAGGCCGGCATGTAGCCGCTGCTCCAGTTCTTGGCGCCGGAGATCGGTCCGCCGCGCGGGTCCAGCATCACCACGAAGCCGGGGAGGTTGTGGTTCTCCGTGCCGAGCCCGTAGTTGACCCACGAGCCAAGGCAGGGCGAGCCGGAGAGGATCTTGCCGGTGTTCATCTGCAGCATGGCGGAGCCGTGGATCGGGGAGTCCGCGGTCATCGAGTGGAGGAACGCGATGTCGTCCACGTGCTGCGCCAGGTTCGGGAACAGGTCGCTCACCCACTTCCCGCTCTGGCCGTACTGCTTGAACTGCCACTTCGGGCCCACGATGCGGCCCTGGTTCTTGTGGCCGCCGCGGCCGAACGTCTTCACCTGGATCGTCTTGCCGTCCAGCGGGTAGAGGTTCGGCTTGTAGTCGAACGTGTCGACCTGGCTGGGGCCGCCGTACATGTACAGGAAGATCACGCTCTTGGCGCGCGGCTTGTGGTGCGGGTCCCGGGGCGCCAGCGGGTTGAACGGCGTCTTCCCGTCCGCGGCCATCGCCTGCGAGGAGAGGAAGCCGTCGTCGCCCAGCAGGCCGGACAGCGCCAGGCCGGTGAAGCCGGCGCCGACCTCCCACAGGAACTGCCGCCGCGTGCGGCCGCAGGGTAGACCCTTATCCCGATTTCCAGTACTCATAGCGATGCTCCGTTGCGGATGTGCTTCGGACCGGGCCGTGGGGTAGTGGAGTGTTGGAGTAAAGGGAATCAATCCCCAGCACTCCACTACTCCATCACTCCGTCCCCTAGTCGAGGTAGA
>JAJFMS010000601.1 GCA_020696885.1 Armatimonadota bacterium
GCGCGGCCGAGCTTTCGGACTCCGGCGTGGAGCTGGAAAGCGGCTTCTTCGGCACGTTCGGCCGGCCGTCCCGGGAGAGCGCCTGTGAGTGCGAGCGCACCAGTGGGCTCCAGCTCGGACCGGTCATGGCGCTCATCAGCGGTCCCACCATCAGCAACGCGATCGACGATCCGCAGAACGACCTGGCGAAGCTGGTTGCGAGCGAATCGGATGACCGGAAGCTGATCGGGGAGCTGTTCCTACGCATCGTGAACCGCGTGCCCACGGAAGCCGAGATTGCGGCGACCCAGGCCACGCTGAAGGCGATCACCCCGGATCACCAGAAACTGGTGGCTGCCCTCCGGCAGCGCGAAGCGGAAGTAAAGCCGATCCAGGCGAAGCTGGCTGCCGACCGGGAAGCGGCCATCGCCGGCGTGAAGGCCGAGCTCACCGCCTACGAGAAGGAGCTCGCTCCGAAGACGGCGGAGAAGGAGCGCGTCAAGGCCGATCGCACCGCGAAGCTGGAAGCCGACCTGAAGCAGTATGAAGCCGGCCTGCCGGCAAAGGCAGCGGACTGGGGCCAGAAGCAGAACACCTCGGTGCAGTGGACGACCCTCGACCCGGCCACAATGACCGCCAGCAACGGTTCTCAGCTCGCCAAGCGGGCGGACCACTCGATCGTAGCGACTGGCCCCCAGGGCCGCGGCTTCTACACGATCGTGGTGCCGACGGAACTGCAGGGCATCACGGCCGTGCGGCTGGAAGCACTCCCGGACCCCAGCCTGCCGCAGGGCGGGCCGGGCCGCGCGGGGGACGGGAACTTCGTGCTCACCGAGTTCGAAGTGAGCGCCGCACCGAAGAGCGACCCCAAGAAGGCCGCGAAGGTTGGGCTCAAGAGCCCGCTGGCGGATTTCTCGCAGGCTAACTTCGACGTGGCGCTTGCAGTGAACGGCGATGCCGGCAACGCCGGCCAGGGCTGGGCCTGCTCTCCCGCGTTGGGCGGGGTGCCGCACTGGGCCACCTTCCAGACAGCGCAGCCGGTCGGCGGGGAGGGCGGAACGGTCCTCACCTTCACGCTGCACCACCAGTACACGGGACCGGAGTTCTCGCTCGGACGCTTCCGAATCTCGGTGGCTACCGCCGCCCAGCCGGTGGGCCTCAGCGTGGCCGAAGACCTGAAGACGGTCCTCACCACCGCTCCGGACCAGCGCACCGAGGAACAGCGGGCCTATCTGCTGAAGTACTATCGCAGCATCGATGGTGAGCTCCGTCAGCGGCTGACTACGATCGCGGAGAGCCGCCAGCCGCTGCCGATCGACCCGAAGCTAAAGGACCTGCAGGCGCAGCTGGAGTTGGTGAGCAAGCCGGTACCGCCGGACGCCCGCCTGGTCCAGCTTCAGACCGATGTCGCCATGAGCGAAAAGCAGCTCGCGAACCAGCGGCTAACGGCCGCACAGGATCTTGCCTGGGCGCTCATCAATAGCCCGGCGTTCTTGTCGGGACGCCCCCGCCGGTTACCCACCAGAAAGGGGTACCAGCGTGATCATCATTCCAGGTGAGAGTGGTAAGGATCTGTGCGATCGTGAACTGAAGCCGAGCCGTCGTGACATCCTGCGGGTCGGCGGCTCGGGAATGCTGGGTCTGAGCCTTGGCTCCATGCTCCAGCTCCAGGCCACGGCCGCTCAGGCCGGCGCCGGCGGCGGCCCCGGCTGGGGCAAGGCCAAGCACGTCATCCTGGTCTACCTCCAGGGCGGGCCGAGCCACCTGGACCTGTGGGATCCCAAGGAAAACGTGCCGGACAACGTCCGCAGCACCTTCAAGTCGATCCCCACCAAGGTCAACGGCGTCCAGTACACCGAGGTCCTGCCGAAGCTGGCGCAGATCAACGACAAGTTCACGATGATCCGGTCGATGAGCTACACGCCCAACGGCCTGTTCAACCACACCGCGGCCATCTACCAGATGATGACCGGTTACACCACCGACAAGGTGAGCCCGTCCGGCCAGCTCGAGCCGCCGAGCCCCAAGGACTTCCCGAACTTCGGCGCCAACATCGTGCGCCTGAAGCCGCCGGACGTGCCGATGCTGCCGTTCGTGATGCTCCCCCGCCCGCTGCAGGAGAGCAACGTGGTGGGCAAGGGCGGCACCGCCGGGTTCCTCGGGCGGGCGTACGATCCGTACACCCTCTACCCGGACGGCGACGACATGGACCAGGGGAAGATGGACCGCATCAAGATCGAAGATCTGAAGCTGCGGCCCGAGGTGTTCGCCTCTCGCCTGGAGCGCCGCGCCAAGCTGCGCGACCAGCTCAACGCCGGGATGCCGAGCGTCGAGAAGGCGGTCGAGGACCTCAAGCTCAACGAGTACTACGGCCAGGCCCTGAGCCTGATCGTCTCCGGGCGCGCCCGTCAGGCGTTCGACCTCGAGCAGGAGGACGCGAAGACCCGCGCGATGTACGGCCGGAACACATTCGGGCAGAGCTGCCTCCTCGCCCGCCGGCTCATCGAAGCCGGCACGCGGGTGGTCGAGGTGGTCTGGCCGAAGGTCGCCAACTCGGACAACCACTCCTGGGACCACCACGCCGGCCTCTCCGAGCGAATGAAAGATCGCTCCGGCCCGATGCTGGACGCCGGTCTCTCCGGCCTCATCTCGGACCTGGATCAGCGCGGCCTCCTCAGCGAGACGCTGGTGCTGGCCGTGGGTGAGTTCGGCCGCAGCCCGCAGAAGGGTGTCAGCACCTCCGGCAACCAGAACAGCGCGGACGGCCGCGACCACTGGCCCTACTGCTACACGGCGGTCATCGCGGGCGCCGGGATCAAGCGCGGCAACGTGCACGGCGAGTCGGACAAGACCGGCTCCAGCCCCCGCAAGGACCCGGTGCACCCGGGCGAGCTGCTCGCCACGATCTACCACTCGTTCGGGATCGATCCCGGCACGATCGTGCTGAACCACCTCAACCAGCCGCGCGAGCTGGTGCAGTCCAGCCCGGTCGCCCAGCTCTTCGGGTAGGCTGCCGGTTCACAACAAAAACGCCCCGGGGAGCTCGGCTCCCCGGGGCGTTTTGCGTGGAAGACCCCACCCCGGCCTACAGCCACCCCTCCCCACTTTCCGTGGAGAGGGGCCGGGTTTCAGAGGTTAGCAACTCCAGCCAAGACCGTCTTACCGATCGATCTGGGCCCCTCTCCACCAAAGGTGGGGAGGGGTGGCCGCAGGCCGGGGTGGGGTCCGACCGCTCGGCCAAGCCTCACCATCCCTCCGAACCACGGCCCCTCTCTATCCTGCAAGGATGGCGGGTGCCCTTCGGGCAGAGGTGGCCCAAGGCCGGGTTCCTCAGAACCGCCGGCCGCCGCCGCCGGGCCCGAAGTTGCCGAGACCGCCTCCCACGTTGCCGCCGCCGAAGCTGCCGTTGCCCTGCCCACCGCCGAAGCTGCCTCCGCCGAAGCTGCTGCCATTCAGGCCGCCGAAGCTACCGCCCTGACCGCCGCCGAAGCTCTGGTTTCCAAGACCACCGCCAAAGCCCTGGTTCCCGAGCCCGCCGCCGAAGCCGCCTCCACCCAGGGCTCCGCCGCCGATCCCACCGCCACCGAAGCCGCCGCCGAAGCCGCCGCCCAGGCCGCCGAGCAGCACGTCCGCTTCCGTGGGCAGCATCGTCCCACCGAAGGCGAGCACGAAGACGGCCACGTTATTGAACTGGATCGGGATCTTCTCCCAGGTGGCGGCCTCCACCTCGAACTCCGGTGGGGCGTCCTCGGCATCCACCGTCACCGGCAGCAGCGTCTGGTTCCGCACCTTTACCACGAAGACCCCGCCCTCGTTGGCCAACGTGACCCCGGGCTGGGCGATGGCAGCCTGCCGAAGCAGGAGACGGAGCCCGGCCTGCAGGCCGATGTCTCGAATGTTGAGGTTGACCGGCACGTTCTGAACGTCCGGGTTGACGGCATACTGTTGACCGGTCCCCGCGAACAGCGCGTCGATCGCGGCACGGAGCGGAATATCTTTCAAGTTGACCGTGATCTTCTTGTCCGTGTCCGGAGCCTGCGCACGGGCTGGTACCGCGGCGAGGCCGATAGACAGGACGGCCGCCGCGGAGGCGGCAGCGAGGCGACGAGCGAAACTCATCTCGTGGTTCTCCTTACGAGCGCCGAACTTCGATACTTGCCCTACAAATGTTTGACTCGCGCTCCGAGTTCCCGGTTTCTCGGATGTGGGCGAAGCCGCAGGGGGGCGACCGCGCGGCGCAGGTCTGGCCGTGCGGGTCGTCGAACGGCGTTCCGGCAACCTGCGAGCCCCGCCGGTTGCCTCCCACCCCACCGATGCTCACGCAGGAAGACCAGAACCGGTTCGAAGCGCTGTTGGCGCCGGTGCTCCCCACCGCGTACGGCGCGGCGCTGCACATGACCCGTAACCGGGACGATGCCGAGGATCTGCTGCAAGAGACCTCGGTCCAGGCGTTTCGCGCGTTTCAGCAGTTCCAGCCGGGAACTAATTTCAAGGCCTGGTTCTTCAGGATACTGACGAACCTCTTCTACCAGCGCTACCGGCGCCTCCGGCGAGAGCCGGAGATGGCCCCCCTCGAAGACGCGTCCGAGTTGTACCTGTATGTGCAAACGGCCCGCGCCGGATTGCACGGAGCCGCAAGCGATCCGGTCGAGCTGGTGTTGGGCCGGATGGACGAGGACGCCATCGCAGCCGCCATTCAGGCACTGCCGGAGGAGTACCGGGTGGTGGCTGCACTCTATTTCGTCGACCAGTTCTCGTACGACGAGATTGCGACGATCGCCGGCTGCCCGGTGGGGACCGTGCGCTCGCGGCTCCACCGCGGGCGCCGGATGCTGCAGAAGGCACTCTGGCGGATGGCGGAGGAGCAGGGTCTCCTCCCGCCCACGAAGGAGCAATGACGATGTCCCCGCCGGACCGATACACCTGCGAAGACGCCTTCCGGCGTCTGGACGACTACCTGGACCGCGAGCTGTCCGCCCGGGAAGTCGAGCGCGTGGACGAGCACCTGCGGCTGTGCACGGTCTGCGCCCAGGAATACGTTTTCGAAGCGAGCGTGCTGCGCCAGGTGCGGGAGAAGCTGGAGCGGATCTCGCTGCCGGAAGGCTTGCTGGGCCGAATCTCGTTGGCACTCACGGCGACACGGGAGGACCGGCAGCCTTAGCCGGAGCCTGCTCCGAGAGCACGCAGGGCTTCGATCTCCGCGGCAGTCAACCCGGCGCCGGTCAGGAAATCGTCGGAGAGTGCGACAATCGCGCTCCGGAGGGTGCGTAGGTCGAGCCCGGATGCACCCAGGTGCCGGACCGCATCCAGACCCACAGCGAGATGCAGGTCCACGCACCCGGCAAAGCT